>CASBQH010000395.1 GCA_949127695.1 Synechococcales cyanobacterium PMM_0073 | reverse complement strand
CTTTTACCTAAATGGGATATTCTTATCCATGTTTAGTTGGTACTTTTTTTGGTGGAAATCACCTAAGCTATCGCTAGTGCTACTAGAAAACAGATGGTAGCGTCTCGGCTTTTCTAACTGGGAATTTTACAAAGTCTACTTGATGTAGTAATAAATACTTAGTTGCTACTTGTTGTTATGGGGTGCGTTTTCTGGCAATTACAATTATGTGAGCACAAGGCTCGATTTACAGAACAGTGAAAATCTGAACCATACTGAGTGAGATTTGTCAAGCTATCGTAAAAATCTTTGCATTCTGGATAGGTTACTTATTAATGGTAGAAAAATACAGGTCAGGATTCAATGACAAATGAAGACTGGAAGCGAGAAGCAGCTACAGTGGCCATTACCGATGCAAAGGGTAAATGGCAACACTTCACCTTTTCTACCTGGGAAGAAGCTAGAGAGGCTGTCAATACCGCTAGAAGCCAAGGTAAGGCAGCAGTTTTCTACAATGGAGCTACTTTACCGGAACCTCCAGAATCGATTATGCCAGCAGTGCCAGATAAAGATTGACTATGAAATGACTATGAGAGATAATAGTAACAGATGGTCAGTTCACTGAAATCCTTTTCTATCAACGGTTTTAGATGTGGCGGAATTGGTAGACGCGCTAGATTTAGGTTCTAGTTTCTCACGAAGTGAAGGTTCAAGTCCTTTCATCCGCATTTTTCAAGGCTCGCTCCCAAGCGCTCGTAGAATTAGCGTCCGCCCACCACCACGTCTTTGATTCGCAGGTGTGGGCCACCGACGCTGACGGGTAAGGGTGACTGCCCGCCTTTGCCACAGCCACCGTTGCGATAGGCTGAGTCGTTGCCAACCGCCTCAATATCTTTCATTGTCTGGAAGACATTGCCGCTGAGCGTCACGTCGCTGACTGGTTCGGCGAGTTTGCCGTTGCGGATCATATAGCCTTCGGCGGCGGCAAAGGTGAACAGCTCGCCGTTGGTTTGGCCGCCCAGCATTCGCACCGCATAGACGCCCTCTTCAATGCCGCTAATCATCTGCTCAAAGGTTTGGTCGCCGGTTTCAATGCCGGTGTTGGTCATGCGGACAATTGGCGGATAGGCAGCGCTAAGGGCGCGAGCGTTGCCGGTCGGCTGCTCCTGCATTTTGCCAGCAGTTTCCAGGCTATGCAGCCGCTGAGTCAGCACGCCGTCTTTAATCAAATATTTGCGCTGTGCCGGAACGCCCTCGTCGTCATATTTCAACGTACCGGGCAGATCAGGCATCGTCGCATCATCCACGACATTCAGCTGCGGAATGGCCAGCGGCTTGCCCAGCACCAGCAATTCCTGCATCTTCGGGTTTTCGTAGACAAAATCAGCTTCAGACAAATGTCCAAACGCCTCGTGGATGAATACACCCGACAGATAGGGATCTAAAATCACCTGATATTGACCGCCTTTGACGGGCTTGGCTTCCAGCTGCCGCACGGCACGTTCAGCAGCGCTTTTCACCTGTGCCTCAACGTTTTCTAACACCGCATAGTCAGAGCGCGAGTGGATCGACTCAAAGCCCTGCCGTACCACGTTGCCTTCGCCTCTGGCCACTACGCCAAACCGCCCCGATATGTCCAGCCGCTCTTGGGCAATGCAGCTGCCGATGGAATTGACAAAATAGGTGGTGCCGAAGCGTTCACTGTAGCCTGCGGTGGTAGTCTGAATGCGGGGGTCGAACTCTAGCAAAATCTGGTTATAGGCTTCAATCAGCTGACGCTTGGCATCCAGCGAGACGCCGCGTGGATCTTTGGCAAACTCAACCGCCACATAGTCTTGGATGGGCGCAACGGTAGCCAGCTGGGTAGTGGCCTTGCCAATTAACCGAGCTTGAGCGATCGCCTCTTCGATCCGGTTATTCAGATCAGCTAGCCCGTTAAAGGTGACAAAGCTCCAGCCGCCTTTGTGGCAAGCCCGAATCCCGCCAGACAGGGCAAAGCTGCGGTCTACGGCATCTAGCTGCTGGCCCCGGTAGGCAATGGCGGTCGATTCGCTTTGTTCAAGTCGAATTTCCAGATAATCGACCTGCTGGCGATAGGGGGCAATTGCATCTGACAATCGATCTTGGAGTGACACCGATGTAACCACAGGTATAGCCTCAGCTGAGCGTGAATCTGCTCATTGTAACAATTTCAGGACTAGCTTGAGGCGGAAATAGAGGCAGACTAGAGCGCCACAAAAAAGCGTCAGATTAAGCTCTGACGCCTGCTTCCTTAAGCACAAACTAAACAATTAATCAGGAACTCCAGCCGCGCTGGTTTTTACCACAGAGCCAGCTCTCTTTGCTCGGTTTCCAGCATTGTCACTAGCGCCTGATTATTGCTAGCTTTAGCCACTTCGATGCGGTGCAGCAGCGTTTGCAGCATGTTTTGGCGGTGCAGTTTTCGGGTTTCTTGAAGTGATGTAGGACGATTGGTGGCCATTTTAGTTCTCCTTAGATTCAGCTGACGTTCGCAGCTCGTTTTGTCTTTTGTTGATAGCTTCAATTTAACTGCTTATCTGATCGAGTTCATCCTGCTAGTCGCTCACCCATTCAGGTGATTTAGACTCGGCTGATGGGCTAAATATGTTTGTCGGCTTCTCTTGATAGAAATACCGCCTGCTGGCAGATTGCCAGTCCGAAATCTGCGGGCTGAGGCTTGTAGTTAAGTTTCTCCCAAATACTTGATGCAGCAGCAGCTGATTTGGGCATTTTAGAGGCGGTTCGCTGAGCAAACCAGAGGTAGTTTTGTGAAGTATGAAATTCGGTATAAGCCCGCATTTGCGACGCTGTTTGTGACGCTGAATTCGGGCGAGCGGCTGACGGCTGAGGCTGGGGCAATGCTGAGCATGGCGGCAGCTTTATCAATGGAAACGCAGTTTTCAGGCGGACTAATTCCGGGTCTGCTGAAAAAGTTTTTTGGCGGCGAATCGCTGTTTGTGAATGAGTTTCGCAACCGGACTCAGCAGCCGCTAGAGCTAGTGCTGAGCCAATCTCTGCCCGGTGATCTGATGGTGGTGGAACTCAAAGGCAACAGCCTCTGCTTTCAGCCCGGAGCCTATCTGGCGCATACGGCAGGTGTGCAGATGAGCTTGCAGTGGGCTGGCTTTAGCAGCTGGCTAGCGGGCGAAGGCTTATTCAAGCTGAAGGTGAACGGCAGGGGGCTGGTGTTTTTTGGCGGCTATGGCGGCATCTCGCAGCGGCGGGTGAACCAGTCGTTTGTGGTCGATTCTGGGCATCTGCTGGCCTATGAGCCAGGAATCAAGATGAATCTGCGGCTGGCCGGTGGGCTGCTGGGCGCAGTCACATCTGGCGAAGGCGTGGTGAACCATCTGACGGGGCAGGGCAAAATTTACATGCAGTCTCGCAGTCTGAGCGGTCTGGTGCGGTTTCTGCGCTCCAAGGTTTAGGGTATGCGGTTTAGAGTAACGGTCAGAAGATTAAACAAATATCAGCAAAATCTATGAAACTTGATATTCTGAATCAGCCCGACAGCTCAGTCGCCAGAATCCAAATGGCACCCCGCGAAGAGCTACTGGCTGAAGCGGGTGCAATGGTGGCCATGAGCGGACATATGCAGGTGAACACGACCCTGCGGCGCGGCAAAGGCGGCGGCGTCATGGGCGGGCTAAAGCGGATGGTTGCGGGCGAGTCGCTGTTTTTGAGTGTCTTTCGCTCTGGCGCAGAACCTGCCGAAATCTATCTCGCGCCTCGGCTAATGGGCGACTTGCTGCCCTATCAGCTGACGGGTTGCGATCTGGTAATTCAGTCTACGGGCTATTTGGCCAGCACGGGGCAGGTGGATCTGGATCTGGGCTTTCAGGGGTTTAAGTCATTGTTTTCAGGCGAGTCAATCTTTTGGCTGACGGCCAGCGGGCGCGGCTTAGTGCTGCTCAATTCCTTCGGCAGCATCTATGAAGTCGATGTCGATGGCGAATATATCGTCGATACGGGCAATATTGTGGCCTTTGAGAAAACGCTCAATTTTTCAATTACCAAGCCGGGAAACAGCTGGCTGGGCGCTTTTTTGGGTGGAGAAGGGCTGGTCTGTCGGTTTCAAGGCCGGGGCAAACTCTATTGCCAGACTCATAATCCGGGTCGGTTTGGCCAATTTGTCGGCGTTCGGCTACCGGCCATTAGCGGCAAAGGTGGCGGTCAGGTGGTGGGCGGCCTGCTGAATCAGGTCTTCAATAGCCTGTAGAAACTGCAATTTGAGATCAACCAAGATAATTACTATGAACGCAATCTCATACAAAATTGAACATGCGCCCAGCTACGCTCAGCTCTCGCTCAAGCTGGCTGCGAATCAGACGGTGCTAGTTGAGTCTGGGGCAATGGCGGCAATGGATACTGGCATCCAGATGAAGTCAAGAGTCAAGGGCGGACTCATGAAGGGCGTGGGGCGAATGCTGGGCGGCGAGTCGCTGTTTATCAGCGAGTTTACCGCGACCTATCCCGGCGAGCTATTGCTTTCTCCCGGCGTTCCCGGCGATATTCAGCATTACAAACTCAGCGGCAACAGCCTGTTTGTCCAGTCTTCAGGGTTTGTGGCCGCTAGCCCCACAGTGCAGATGGACACTAAGTTTCAGGGATTCAAGGGCTTTTTTAGCGGCGAGTCGCTGTTTTTAATTAAGGTGTCAGGGCAGGGCGACTTTTGGTTTAGCTCCTATGGGGCAATTCTCGAAATTCCGGTGGCGGGCGACTATGTGGTCGATACTGGCTATGTAGTTGCCTTTGAAGAGAGCCTCAGCTACAGCGTTGAGTTGATCGGCGGCCTGGGCTGGCGCGGGCTACGCACCGGCGTTTTTGGCGGAGAAGGATTGGTCTGTCGCTTTCGAGGTCATGGCAAGCTTTGGGTGCAGTCACGCAGCCTCGTGCCGCTGATTAACTTTTTGCGTCCTTTTCGCTCGACTGGCCGCTAGCTATGTCTATCCAACTCCCACCCGAAACAACGGGCTACAGCGATTGCTCTCCACCGCCCCAAACCCGCCAAATGCTGCTGCTGCTGGGCTTTACAATTGGGCTAATTGCAGCGCTGATTACCTCAGTTGGCCTGATGACCGACCTGCTCGTGAGCTTTGTGCCAGTCAGTGTTGAGCAGCAGCTAGGGGCTTTGATGGCTCCCGCTTTTGAGCAAATGGCTGAGCCTGCTGCGGTGCAAGATCAGCTGAATCAGCTCTTGGATCGATTAGAAACCCATTTACCTCAGCAGAATCGAGATTATCAGCTGCTGTATATCCCAGATAACACCGTGAATGCGCTGGCACTCCCGGGCGACCGAATCGTTATCTACCAAGGACTGCTAGCTGAAGTCGAATCTGAGAACGAGCTGATGATGGTGTTAGGGCATGAACTCGGTCATTTCGCCCATCGTGATCATCTGCGGCAGCTCGGACGCGGTATTTTGACGCAGTTGGTTTTAACCAGCCTGTTTGGTGATACCAGTGGCCTCCAGCAGGCAGCGGTTTCCGGTACAGCAGCACTCACCGATGCCCGCTATTCCCAAAGTCAAGAATATCAGGCCGATGAGTTTGGCTTAGCAATGCTGCAAAAGAACTATGGACAGGTGGCAGGCGCAACTGATTTCTTTGCCCGAATCAGCCGACCGGGTGCGTCACTCGACTTTTTGGCGACGCATCCCGGCTCGACTCAGCGGATTGAGCGCTTAAACCAACAAATCGCAGCCAAAAAATACAATATTGGCAAAAAGCTGCCGTTGCCTGGGGCAATCCGGCAGCTAAAAACTTCAAGCTACTAATGCTTTACTGCAATTGCAGACCGGGCGGCAACAGCACTTTATCAATGACATGGATGACACCGTTGCTGGCCGTGATATCGGGTTGAGTCACTTTGGCATCGCCTACTGTCACTTCGCCAGCGCTGGCAGCAATATTGACGGGTGCGCCTTCCACAGTGTTCACTGCTCCGGGCGTAATTTGAGCAGAACTAACGCTGCCCGGAATCACGTGATAAGTCAGAACTTTCTGAAGTTCGGCTTTATTCTCAGGCAGCAATAGCTGATCGAGCGTGCCAGCAGGCAATGCGGCAAAGGCGGCGTCAGTTGGGGCAAAAACAGTATAGGGGCCAGTACCGCTCAGGGTGGTTCCCAAATCAGCCGCCTGAATCGCTGCATTCAAGGTGCTAAACGAACCATTGCTTGCTACCACTTGATCAATCGTTTCGTTAGCGGTTGCGGTAGACGCAGGGCTTTCGGCCATTGGGCTTTCGGCTATGGGGGATTCGGTCGTCGTCGTAGCGGTGTCGGATGTCGGGGCGCAAGCCGCAGATGCCGCAACCAAACCGAGTCCGACAAATCCTAGCAGTAGGTTGCTAACCGCATTTCTTCTCGTCATTTTCGTCTCTCCTGTGAGCTTTTCCTAGATTTCGAGGCTCTGAGCCAATTCAGCGTGAAGAATGCCTAGAGCATGAATGCTTTACCTTAGTTAGGCTAAGAAATTGAACGGCCAATCGCCTTCCATCCTTTGGCCGAGATCGCCTGCTGGTCAAAATTTTGTTCCAGCCGCTCTAAAAAAGCTTGAGAAAATAGTACGCTTGTTCAATCGATCCTCGCTTACCCTAGAGAAGAGCAAATCTGGCTGACCGATGGCAGCTGACCTATGGCATACGAACCGCTGCACCACAAATACCGCCCCCAAACCCTGGCTGAGCTGGTCGGACAGGAGGCCATCACGACCACGCTGACCAATGCCCTTCAGCAGCAAAAGATCGCGCCAGCCTATCTCTTCACTGGCGCACGCGGCACGGGCAAGACTTCCAGCGCCCGCATCCTGGCCAAGTCGCTCAACTGCCTCCAGTCCGGTCGGCCAACTGCCTCACCCTGCGGTCAATGCGAGGTCTGTCGCAGCATCACCAAAGGCGCGGCTCTAGATGTAATCGAAATTGACGCGGCTAGCAATACGGGCGTCGATAATATCCGGGAGCTGATCGAACGCGCTCAGTTTGCTCCGGTGCAGTGTCGGTACAAAGTGTACGTGATCGACGAATGTTTGACAGGCGATAGTTTAGTATTGACCCGCGACGGCTGGATGCGGATTGATGATCGAGCGCTCGTGGGTCGGCAGGTGCTGAGCTACAGCGAGCAATCTGAGACCTGGGAGTTTAAGCGGGTGAAGCGTTGGTTTGATCAAGGTGTTCGTCAAACCTACGTAGTCAAAACCAGCCAGCAAGAGATTCGATGTACTGGAAATCATTTAATTAGGACTGAACAAGGATGGGTAAAAGCCGCCGATCTGAAGCCGGGAATGCAAATCCTCTCGCCGCAGATTCGGACAGATTGGCCAGTCGATGCCGCGAGCTGGAACCCCTACGCCCCCTCTGCGGCTGCGGCTGTGGTGAAAAACTCGAAATCCCCACGATTGCGCGCCGAGTCAGCGTTGCCTATATTCAGCGTTACTGGCAACAGCATCCAAACCGACAGAATCATTACAAAGTGCCTTCCTTGGCAGAGCGATGGACAGCATTGGAACCCCTACGCCCTCTCTGTGGCTGCGGCTGCGGCGAGCGGCTGGAAATTCCCAGTTACATGCTCAACCGAGCTAAGCCAGCGGGTATTGCCGGAATCAAAGGGCATTGGAATCGCCATCCCTATCGGCAAGGGCACGGCATTTGGGAGCGTCGAACGCTGCACTATATCGAAAACGCTCAACCTCTTAACTCAGAAGATTTGGGATGTATCTACGGCACGCTGCTGGGGGATGGAGCCATCACCTATCCAAACAGCTCCAGCCGGTTCCCAAGGCTATCTTGGACACATGGCTTACCGCAAAGAGCCTGGATGGAGCATAAAGCGAGCCGGTTGGACATGCTTCGCCCCTGCCTGCGAATTGCCACCAATCAGGGCTATGGAGAATTTTCAGTCAGCTGTAGCACGGCCTGTCACCCGCAGCTCTGTGAAGTCTTCAGCATTGTCCGACCCGATGGAGCAGAGAAGCGAATCTCCCCAGAATGGCTGGCGCAGATTACACCCGCAGGCTTGGCCTGGTGGTATATGGATGACGGCTCTCTCCGACTCACCCCGGAAGGCAGTCCACAGATCCGACTGCATACTGAGGGGTATTCAGCTGAGGAAAATCAGCTCCTGGCAGCATGGCTCACAGAGCTTGGCTACCCCACCCAGGTCAAAACTTACTCCCGCAAGCAGTCTCGCTACTTCTATCTCACCCTGGGAGCAACCAGCGCCAGATCTTGGCTGGCCGACCTCTGCCAATACAGCATCCCCTCAATGGCGTACAAATTTGGTGAAGGTCGAATCTGTCCGCCTCGCTGGGGCTGAGCCAGTCTATGACATTGAGGTTGAAGATAACCACAACTTCGTCGCAAATGGCCTGTTGGTGCATAACTGCCACATGCTCAGCACCCAGGCATTCAACGCCCTGCTAAAGACGCTAGAGGAGCCGCCTGATCGCGTCGTGTTTGTGCTGGCGACAACCGATCCGCAGCGAGTGCTGCCGACGATTATTTCGCGCTGTCAGCGGTTTGACTTCCGGCGGATTGAGCTAGGGGCAATGACGCGCCACCTGATCAAAATTGCCGACCAAGAAGCGATTGATATCAGCCCAGAAGCCGTGCAGCTGGTGGGGCAGCTGGCTCAAGGTGGCCTGCGCGATGCCCAAAGCACGCTCGATCAGCTCAGCCTGCTAGAAGGAAAAATTTTGCCAGAGCGGGTGTGGGATCTGGTGGGAGCCGTGCCAGAGCGCGACTTGCTGGCGCTGGTGCAGCGGATCGCCGCAGGTGACTCAACGGGCGTAATTGACGGGCTGCGAACGTTGATGGATCGGGGGCGAGAGCCGCTGATCCTGCTGCAAAATTTGGCCAGCTTCTACCGCGATTTGCTGATTGCCAAAACCACGCCAGAGCGCCGTGATTTGGTCGCCATTACGGCGGCAACCTGGGCTGAAATGGTCAGCTTTGCCCAGAATCTGAGCGTCAGCAGCTTGCTCAAAGGTCAACAGCAGCTCCGCGCCAGCGAATTGCAGATCAAAAACACGACGCAGCCGCGACTCTGGCTAGAAGTCACGCTGCTGGGGCTACTGGCTCCAGAGAGTTCAGCCGCGTCAACTCAGCCTGTGCTGCCTTCTGTCGTACAGTCAGCCTCACGGCCTGCCTCGCCGCCTGCCTCGCCGCCGATCTCGCCGCTTAAACCTGCACCAATTCCTGCTCCTCAGCCCGCACCGACCGTCTCGGAGCCAGTTCAGCAACCTGCCGCACCCGTCGAGCCGCCTATCTCAGCAGCGCCGCCGCCAGCCTTCCCCCTCAATCCACCGGCTGCACCGGCTGCGCCTGCGGTCGCCAATCTGGAGCAAGTTTGGCAGTCGATTTTGGGGTTAATCCAGCCGCCCGGAACGCGGGAGCTATTTAAGCAGCAGGGTCGGCTGTTGGCGCTAGCCCCAGAGATGGCGCGAGTGGGCATCACCTCGCAGCCGCTGTTTAAGATGGCGCAGATGCGGGTGACAAATCTAGAAACCGCGTTCGCCCAGCATGTTGACCGTCCCATCAAGGTCAGTCTAGAGGTCGTGGCTGCTCTAACCGACAGTCCGGCCTCCAATCTAGAAATTTCCTCTGGCGAGCGTCCGAGTCCGCTACCCAGCAGCAAAACCGTTTTAGAAGCGCCAACAGCCCATAAG
>CASBQH010000394.1 GCA_949127695.1 Synechococcales cyanobacterium PMM_0073 | reverse complement strand
CCTATTACCCAAATTTTGTTGTGGGGGCTATTGGCCAAGGTGACTGGACTCCAGGCGGCAATTTCATGACCGCTGTCTCGCGTCAGCGGCTCCCACCAAGAGGCAGCCTCACGGGCTTTTTGGGGATTCCAGACATACCAGCCCACGCCCTCTCGCCCCTGCATCACGGCTTGGGTCATCTCTTCGTAGTGCCGAGCGCCGTGCTGCCGCTGGATGGCAAAGATCAAGGCGATGCTTTTGCCCTGATATTCGGCTGGAAAGTCAGCGCTTTGATCAAACACGACTGCGGTGGGCGAATAGACCCAGACCCGGTTTGAGCCATCGGCTTGCAGCGGCTTGATCACGTCATTCAGCAGATTCTGCTCAACTGTCTCTGAGATTGGGGCAGAGACTGGATTGACTGGATTAACTGATTGATTAAGATCGCGGTTGACGTAGATTTGAGCGGCGCGAGCGGTGCTGCGGACAGCTTGAAGCTGCGCGGTCTGATAAGTCTGAATGGTGGCAGTCTCTAGGCTCTGGCTTTGAGCAGCCACCGTGTACCAACCGCAGCCAATCAGCAGCAAGGGCAGAGCTGTGTTGAGCGAAAGGCCAATTGGGTGACGTTTTTTCAAGTTCATGGGGGATAGGAGATAAGACTAAAAGCCTCTAGCGCCACGAAACTAGCCAGGGTCGGTCTTAAATTAATCTCAAATCAAGCGGGCTTAAATCGGCCTCAGATCAGGAAATACGTCAGGAAACACAGTCAAGCCCAGAATAGCCCAACCGCGCTCAGCATTTGGCTGAGTCTTCTCGCCTCAAGATATTACCGCCCGCTAACATCGCGGTAATTTTGCTGGCTTCGACAGGGCGAGAAAACAGAAAGCCCTGGACTTGCTCGCAGCCAATTTGCCGCAGTCGATGCAGCTGCGTTGGGGTTTCTACGCCCTCCGCCACAGTTGTCATGCCCAGCTTATGCGCCAAAGCCACAATCGCCTCCACAATCTCTAGGTTATCTTGAGCCGGCTGGAGTCGCTGAATGAATGAGCGATCAATCTTGAGTGTATCAATTGGGAAACGATGGAGATAGCTGAGTGAAGAATAGCCCGTGCCAAAATCATCTATGCTGAGCTGAATGCCAAACTGCTTGATCCGATTGAGCTTGGCCTTCGTGGCGTCACCCGGATTCATGAAAATACTTTCTGTAATTTCCAGCTTCAGGTTTTGAGGCGAGAGTCCGGTTTGAGCGAGAGTTTGCTCCAGGCATTTAAGGAAATCTGCCTGAAAGAACTGCCGACTTGATAGATTGACGCTTACCGTCATGGCGGCACAGTCGTCAAACTGCTGCTGCCAGAGCTGCATCTGGGCAGTGGCCTGCTGGAGCACCCATGCTCCCAACCGCACAATTAACCCAGTTTCTTCGGCAATTGGAATAAAGTCAGCGGGCGAAACCCAGCCCTGCGTTGGGTGCTGCCAGCGCAGTAAGGCTTCAACCCCCACAATGCGACAGCTGTGAATTTCAAGAATGGGCTGGTAGTAAACTTGCAGCTCTTGCTGCTCAATGGCGCGTCGCAGGTCAGTTTCGAGCTGTAGCCGGGTGACAGCCTGCGTATGCATCATCGCGTCAAATAGCTCGTAGCTGGCTTTGCCGTTGGCCTTAGCTCGATAGAGGGCAATATCGGCATTCCGCAAAAAGCTCTCGGGCTGCGCGCCGCCATTGGTGCTAATCACAATGCCAATGCTAGTGCTGATAAACACCTCATTGCCATCAATGTTGAAGGGCTTTCGCAGCTCATCAGCAATTTGGTTGGCGAGCTGCGTGGCGTCAGTAATGTCCTGAATGGGGTCAAGTAAGATCACAAATTCATCGCCACCAAATCGGGCGATGGCGCTGCGGTCTGCTCGATCCACTCCGCGAGTTTGATAGGCTATGACGGCGGTCTGCAAGCGTTTGGTGACGGCAATCAGCAGCCGATCGCCAATCAAATGTCCGAGGCTATCGTTCACCAGCTTGAAGTAATCTAAGTCGAGAAACAGCACGGCAAAGCAGTAGCTGAGTTTAGGGCTATGGCCGCTGTGGCTTAAGCAATAGTCGCGGCGAGCAATCGACTCTTGGAGCCGCAGCCGGAAGGCGGTTTGGTTGAGCAGACCCGTGAGCGAGTCATGATGGGCGTTATATTGCAGGGCGCTAAACGAAATTTGCAGCTGCTCGGCCATATGATTGAAGGCTCCAGCCAGCAGCGACAGTTCGCCAAACCGCGAGGGCGGCAGATGCTGATTCCAGCTGCCCTTGGAGAGCGCATCTGCTGCTGAAATCACGCCCAAAATCGGCTGAATCAAGCGTCGAGCGGTCAGCAGTCCGATGGCTGCGGACACCAGCAATGCGCCCAAGCAAAGCCAAATTGTGCTGCGGGTATTGGCATTGATCGTTTCCATAAAGTCTGCTTCTGGAACCGTCACCACCACGAGCCAGTCTAGACCCTGCTTGTCTTGAAACGGCATCACCTGCAAAAACATCCGCTCCCCCGCCAGCTTAAAGTCAAGCTGCTGCTGAGCCTCAATTTGATCGAACTGCTTAAACCTTTGGCTCAAAAATTTGGCCGTCTGGCTCACCAGTCGATCACTGCTTTGAGTCGCCAACAGACGCTCAGGCTCTTGCGTTTTAGGGTTGATTTGAAAGGGTTGCTGCTGAGTAGAGCTGGCCACCAGCTCGCCGCTGCGCTCAATGATGAAGGTCTGCCCCGTTTTGCCAATGTGAATCTGAGCCAGAAACTCACCAATGCTAGCCAGCGTCAGCTCCGCATCGGCCACGCCCAGCAGCTTGCCCTGAGCGTCATAGAACGGCTGATCGGCAGAGATTACCAGCCTCTGAGGATTAATCGTCACATAGGGAGCCTGCCAAATTGGCCGACCCGCTTTGACTGCGGCTTGATACCAGGGGCGCTGACGATGATCATAGTCAAGGTCGATTTCTTGGGAAATGACAGCGCCTTTGGCATCTAAAACGCTATCGGTGACGCCGCCCTGCTCTGGATTCCAGAGGCTAAGAATTCGCCGTCCCTGATTGTCATAGACCATGCCCGCATAGTCGGGCGCTGCGGTGGCGAGCGTAATGCCGCTGAGCTGATTAAACTGACGCAGCTGGGCATCTAACTGCTGCTGGATCAGCGCCCGGTTATCGAGATCAAGCGTCCTAAGCCGGATTGCATCAATATTGATCTGATTCACCAGCGGCGCTATTCTCAGGTGATCGCTCAGCTTTTGCTGAATCCGGGCGCTGACTTCGCTGCGGAGCTGTCTGGCTAGATCATTGACGGCTTTTTGGCCGTTTTGCAGCGAGATCCAGCCCGTTAAACTGACGACTACAAAGGTTTGTAGTACGAAGGGCACCACCAGCAAAACGCTGAGCGGCAGATTACGGATGGGTAATCCACGATTGTTCGGCATGAAGTTTCAAATCAGCGCAGGATTCCTGATGGGTAAAATCAGCACAGCCCTAGCTAAATAGTCTTGAGAATGCAACATGGGGACACAGAGAAACTACGGACAACAGCTCGATAAAAAGTGAGTCGCCCAGTAGCCACTCAAGCCAGTTCATTTCTAGGATAGCCAACCTGGCTAATTTTCACTGCATTCGCGCCGGGACTCAGCCCGCTGAAGCAGAAGAGCTGAACTCAGCATACCCACGGAGTTTAGCCTTCTAGTCAGATACACATTTTACTGAGCTGTTAAATCACCTGAGCGCAGTAAGTCCCAGTCCTTCTGAAGATGCTGGCCCCACTTTTCGGCTAGCTCTAAGTCAGTAAATGGCACCTGAACTGAGCCGTCCTGTAGCTGAAACTCTAGGGCAACCCGCTGATTGCCAGTCTTGATGCCAGACCAATCCGGGGCATCTGTCAGCGCTACGAGCTGTTCCCCCACCCGCAGCCGAATCGCCTCAATCTGGCTAAGCGAGGCTGAGCGGATCTCCCTGGGCTCTTGCCGCGTCGGTTTGCCCCAGGTTAAATCACTGCCCTTCTGCCCCAGCACCGCATAGATATCGTACTTAGCGTGATCGAACGGCTCAGCCCAGATCCGGTAGGCTTCTAGCTTCTGATACTCATTCCAGCCCGCCCAGGCTAGCCAGCAAAACACGCCCAGCAGCGGCAGCCAGAGCAATCCTTCTATCATAGGTTCGCGTAGATTTAAGTCGAGTCTAACTGCACTGTATCGCCTCAGCTGAGAGTTTCGCACCTTAAGATAGATTTCTGTTTTTGCCTCACTATGCCCTAGAGGGGGATGTTACCCTAGAAGCAGGTTCATATAATTCAGAGGTGCCTGTGGTTGCAACTCCCGAAAGACAACAGTTATCGATATCTGAAACGCCCGCAGCGGCTGAAGCGGCTCCCTCAGAGCGGATTGCCGTGCTGCTGATGGGCTATGGCGAAGTCGAAAGCTACGAAGACTTTGCCAACTACAACGAGCAGGCGCTCAACCTGCTGACCGCCAAATTTGCTCCGGTTCCCACCTGGATCTATCCCAGTCTGGCCAAGCTGCTGGCGATGTTTGATCTGCATGAATGGCAGCATCAGCACGGCAACTTTATTTCGCCTCACAACGCCATTTTTGAACGCCAGCGCGTCGGAATTGAGCAAAACTTGCAGGAACGCTGGGGCGAGCGGGTGCAGGTATTCAAAGCGTTTAACTTCTGCGCCCCCTTCTTGCCCGATCAGGTGCTGGCTGAGGTAAAAGAGGCTGGCTTCGACAAGATTTTGATCTATCCGCTGCTGGTTGTCGATTCAATTTTCACCAGCGGCATTGCCGTTGAGCAGGTGAACAAGGCGCTCACCGCCATGTCGGGCGAAGCCGAGCATTGGGTGAAAGGGCTGCGCTATATTCCTTCGTTCTTTGACCGTCCGGCCTATCTAGATCTGATGGCGCAGATGGTGGAAGAGAAAATTGCCGCCGAGCTTGTCGCCGCGCATCTGCCCTCTCAGATTGGGATTGTGCTGATGAATCACGGCTGTCCGCACAAGGCCAAAGGCTTTACCTCCGGCATTGACGAGAGCCAGAAGCTCTACGATCAGGTGCGCGACCGCTTGATCTCGCGCTATCCGCTGATTTCGGTGGGCTGGCTGAACCACCAAACGCCGCTAATCGACTGGACGCAGCCAAACGCTGACTTAGCGGCCAGAAACCTGATTGACCTGGGAGCGACCGCGCTGGTGTTCATGCCAATTGGCTTTGCCACCGAAAACCACGAGACGCTGCTGGATGTAGACCATATTATCCATAGCCTTCAGCGCAAGCACCCCGATGTGACCTATGTGCAGATGCCCTGCGTCAACGATCGGCCTGAGTTTTTGGCGATGGCAGCAGACTGGGCCGACTCCCAGATTGCCGAACTGCTCTCTGAGCAAGCGCTCTCGGTGAATCGAGCTTTGGCAGGTTCGCAGGCTCACAGTCACGATCAAGGGCACAGCCATGATCATGGGCACAGCCATGATCATGGCCACTCGCATGATCACGGACATAGCCACGATCACGCCGGACATCATCACTAGGAGTTAGCAAGATTTTTAGTGAGCGAGGACTTGGAGCATATCCAAGTCCTCGTTGTTTTTAGCTAGACCAAGCCAGAGCGCAGCGCCACAACTGCTGCCTGCACCCGGTCGTCTACCGAGAGCTTATTCATGATTGAGCGCACGTGACATTTGATCGTGCTGAGACTGAGATAGAGCGCTGCCGCAATTTCGGGGTTGCTCTTGCCTTCCACAATCAGTCGCAGCACTTCGAGTTCGCGGCCAGAAAGCGAGCTTGAGCTAGCAGCCATTGGCTTGAGATGCCCCAAAACGCGACGCGCAATCTGTGGATCGAGGTAGACGGCTCCCTCTTGAGCTGAGCTGATCGCCACCTGAAGCTGATCGAGCTTGGTGCCTTTGACGCAGTAGGCATCTGCGCCACTCGCCAGCGCCGCCATCATCTCGTGGTCGGCAGTATGCGAAGTGAGGATAATTACATGAATCTGCGGCCATGCGGCTTTAATTTGCTGGGTGGCGGCAATGCCGTCAAGCTGAGGCAGACCAATATCCATCAAAATGAGATCAGGCTGGAGCCAGCGGGCGGCTTCAATTCCGGCATAGCCATCTGCGGCCTGCCCCACAATTGTCACCTGCGGATCATCCTCAAAAAACTGCTCCAAGCCTAGCTGCATCACCGGATCATCTTCCACCAGCAGCAGTCGGCTCAGGCTGGGCAATTTCTTGACTGTCAGAGGAGCCAGATCGGCAGTCAGCTTGGGCTTGGACGCAGATTCAGTCAACATGGTTTTAACCTCCATGCTTGAACAGAGGCTCAAGGCCGCATAGCCTCAAATCTCACTTTACTCGGACGTTTCAGTATTCAGAGGCTACAGCAAAACGACAGTTCAGTCTTCACCCAGTTGGATAGTTTTTTTGATCAGGTTGCTGCAAAATTCTGGCAATCGCCGAACTGGCCAACCGGGTGAAGACTGCCCCAAATGCATCTGGTAGATTAACCTCCAAACGCTCCGTTTAACGGTTTCTCTGAGGGTGGGTTGCTGGGTCTTCCCGCCCTTTTTTCAGATATTTCAAATAATCTCTCCAATAATTTGGCATTCTAGAGTTTTGCGAGGCAAACCTATGGCGGCAGAGGGCTGGAGCAAGGCAGGAGGACTGCTCGGCAGACTGTGCGGCCAGCTTTACTGCCAGGGCATGAGGCTATGGCAAAAGCTGGAGCAAAAGATTGAGCAGCGCTGGCCGTCGCAGGTTGAGTCTGCCGACTATCGGGCTTGGCGGCATCAGTTTTTGTCAGAGCGGCTGCGGCTTTGCTTCTGGATTGCGGTGCCCTGCTTCGCCACTTTTCTGCTGCGAGACAGCTACGTGCTGTTTCTCTATCCAGATAATTTCAACCAGAAGCTGCTGGACTATTTTGGCAATCCGGGTCTGGCTGACCGGGTGCGCTACTTGACCATTACCGCTAATTTGGTGGTTGGACTATTGCTGACGGCCTGCCTCATGCTGCGCCGGACGCGCTGGGGGCAACGCCATCCGGGGATGTTGTTTCTCGGCTTTTCCTGGTCAATGACGGTCGTGCCGCAAATGATTGGCACGCTATTTCAGATCCCAGATTCGGCTGGCGGCGGCTGGTTCCTGGTCTTTCTGACGCAGGCGACGCTGATGCCCGTCCGCTGGCGACTGCATTTGCTCTCTCAGCTCGGCACGGTCGCTTACTTTGTCGGCGTGAATCCGCTGCTGGGTTTAACGGCCATCGAAGGCAAGTCGATCTATGACAGCGGCATTTTTATTCTGCTGTTTTGGTTTTGCTTTATCTGTGATCTGGCGGTCTATCTATACGAGCGGCTTCAGCGCAACGAGTTTCAGTCTCGGCGGGAGCTGCGGCTGTTTCTGCATACGGTTTCGCATGACCTGAAAACCCCGGTGATGGGCACGGCGATTGTGCTGCAAAATTTGCTCAAAAAAACCGAGTCTGAGCAAATCTCGGTGAATCGGCAGGTGCTAGAGCGCCTGTTGCAGGGCAGCGAACGACAGCTCGGCCTAATTCATTCGCTCCTAGAAGCTCATACTGCCGAAGTTCAGGAGCTGGTGCTGCACCGCCAGCCCACCGATCTGCGGCAGCTCGTCAGCACTGTTTTGGCCGATGTGGAGCCAGCTTTGCTGAAAAACCAAATTCAGCTGCATCAGCAAATTGCCGCCGATCTGCCTAAAATCGACGCTGATCCAACCCAGCTCTGGCGCGTCTATAGCAACCTGATTACTAATGCCGTGAAGCATAACCCGCACGGGATTGAAATTACGCTGCGCGCCGAAGTATTAGACGAGCATTGGCCGGCAAAGCTGCCCCAGCTAGATCGATCGCGCCAGTGGCTCTGCTGCTACGTCACCGATAATGGCATCGGCATTCCGCCCGCCCAGAGCAAACGGCTGTTTGAACTCTATGCGCGGGGTGGACGGGCGCGGTATATGCCCGGTTTGGGGCTAGGACTCTATCTCTGTCGGCAAATTATTACGGCGCATCAGGGCGAAATTGGAATTGCTGAGCGCGAGACGGGCACGACCTTCTGGTTTTTACTGCCGCTGGCTCTGCCTTTAAGTACGCCCGCTTCAGAATAATTTGGCTCAAGCGCTATTCTAGAGTTAAATCTTTTACCAGAATTGCCATGACTCGCGAGCTGATTCGGCAGAGCGACCTGATCAATCGACTCGTGCTTGATCGCGCCACAATGGAAGAGCTAGGCCGAGTAGAGCTGCTTTGGAGCTATCCGCCTTCGCATCGGGTGCTGGGGTTTATTTGCAAGTCGGGCTTCTTGGGCAAGCAAAAGTCCGCCTTTCAGCTCGGCCAGATTGGAGCAATTGGCGCGAGCGGGCTGTTAACGCAAGGGCAAGCCGAAAAAACCACCGTAGAGCGGGTGCGACGGCTAGAGTCACTGATCGATCACGAGATTTGGTGCGAAGACGGCAACCGGATTGGCCGCATCACCGACTGTTTATTTGAGCTGCAAACGGGCGAAATCACGCAGTATCTGTTTG
>CASBQH010000393.1 GCA_949127695.1 Synechococcales cyanobacterium PMM_0073 | reverse complement strand
TCTGGCGCGGCGCAAGCTTGAATCCGCGCCAGATTTTGGTTTATGGTCCTTGAACTGGTTGGTGCCGTCCGCCAGTGATTAAGGCTTGAGGCGAGGGCGCTAGCTAGAAGTGCTGGACACACGACTAGCCAGCTGACCTACCTGTCTGACTTCATCAGAGAGGCAAGCTGTGTCGATTCTACCTGGATCGCTCAGCCTCGCAACGTATGCGGTTTGAGAAACCGTCGTCTTGAGTTCTTTTTCTGCAACCCCACAGAAGAAAAAGGATCAATATCATGACTTCAGAGTTCAACGAACTGCTGCCCGATTTTGGCGACGATGATGTGCAAGGCGAGCGCGTGCAGATCCTGATCATCGGCTCCCGCGAGCAGGTGCAGCACCAGATCAACGATTTCTGCGTCAAGCGCGTGATCAGAGATCGCAGCGAGTTTTCGCCCGTGCTGCCCGCGCCGTTTGCCAGCGGCAAGTGGATGGCAATGCTGCTGAGGTAGAGCCGCCGTCAGCTCGCTTAACTCACCCTTGAGCGGGGTAGATTGCTATCTCGGAGGCTGGGCGCTTTATCGCAGCGTGCAAATCCGCTTGGCGTAGTTTCCCAGGCAATCTGCTGCCAATATTGCATCCCAATCTTTTGCAGCACATGCTCAGAAGCCACGTTTAGAGGATCAACTGCTGCCACAATTGGATTGAGCTGTAGCTGAGTCAGCGCATGATTTAGCAGCAGTTTTACGAATTCTGTTAGGCGAATCAAGATCTGCGGATTGAGCGCACCGTTACTGGAGACGTGATTATCATGCCGCCCGCTTTTTCTGATACCGGCAATCGCAACCTCAAAATCGCGCAGCAGCTCGCCAACTGGGCAGATTAAGACGGCAGCGGTGAGGCTTTCGATTCCAGCGCGGGCTTCACGCTGCCCAATGACACCCAGAAATTTACAGACTCTGGATTCGGGCTTGAGCGCTAGAAGGCCCTCACAGAACCGCAGAAATCAGCATTTGCGCCTCCTGGCTTTACGTTGCAGATGGCTAAAATCTGGTAATCCAGCCCAGCCTAACTGCCATGCTTCATCGTCTCTAGCAGCACCGACAGCGCCCGATCCTCGCCCTCGTTCACCTCCCGATCCAGCAGGGCAATCCCGACTGCCTTTGACAGCACCACGGCGGCAATATCTGGGTCGAGTCCTTCGGTGAGCTGTTCTAGCGACTGCGGCACTTTCAGCGCGGCTCGGACACCCCCCAGCGTTTCTTCAGTAAAGGCCAGCGTTTGCAGCTGGGGCGACAGAATATCCCAATTCACGCCGTTGGGATTGCCCACCTGAATCATATAGGCCAGCAGCCGCTGAAGCTTGCGCTCCTGCTGAGGCGTTAGGGCTTGCACCGGATGTTCAGCGTTGGTTTGGTTCAGGTTGTCGAGGATCTTTTGCCAGTCAGCTTCATCGCAAGAGTCAGGCCGACCGACCGTGAGCGAGAGCTGAATTTGCTGTGAGTTGGCCTGAAGCTGCGTGACGCTGGCCTGCACGCCCAAAAAGCCCAGCCATTGTGAAATCGTCTTAACCAGCGTGGCGTAGGTCGCCTGACTGTTGGCCAGAAGTCGGATCTGCGTGCGAACCATCGGACGCACAATTTGTGTCAGCATAGCCCAGGGTTTAGAGTGGTTGGATTAATAGTCAATATTGCTTCCCTGCCCAAAATAGTCAACTTTTTTAAAGCAGTTCCCCCACCTCAATGAGCAGATTCACGCATCCTGTGGGCATAAATACATAATAGAAGGCGGTCGAATCAAATTGGGGGGCATTTTTGACAGCAAGACTGCTCAGGCGCAAAGCTGAAGAAACCCAGAAGCCCCATCTTGGATCTGAGTATCATCCAATTCAGCGCAGACTGTTGGGAACACTGTAATCTATTAAGGAATATATCTGCATCAGCTATGACTAACTCTTCGTCGCAGCGGCGCGCCCTAGTCGTCCAGCAAGGGTTTTCTCCCTTCAGTACAAAGCTCGTTCAGTCCGGGTTTGTCAACAACGAGCAGATGCAGCAGGCGCTGATCGAAAGCCGCAAGACTGGCAAGCCCCTCCCCGATATTTTGGCGCTGATCACCGGGCAGCAGTTGCCGCCCGATCTGCTACGTCAGTATAAGAAGCAGCAGCTGTTTGAGCTGAAAATTCTTTACGGGGTCGAGTCGCTCGATCCAGAAATCAGCCAGATCAACGCCAGTCAGCTAACGCAGCTAATCCAAACCCTGATCCCGGTAGATATTTGCCGTCGCTACCGCCTGATCCCGCTCGCTCGCAACGAGGGTGAACCGCCTGCCGTGCCGCCCTCTCTGCTGGTGGCAATGGTCAACCCAGATGACTTGGCCGCCCAAGATGACCTGAATCGGATTCTGCGGCCACAGGGCTTGGTGCTTCAGCGGATGGTGATTACCGCCGAAGACTACCAGCGGATGATCTCGCAGTTCTTGGATGAGCAGGTCGAGCGGCAGCGGCAGATCGAGATGGAGTCGCGGATCGATGTCAAGTCAGATATCGAGAATCTGGACTATTTGGATCTCGAAGATCCAGCAGATGATGATGTCAACCTGGATGCGGCACTCGAAGACGCTGAGGCCGCGCCGGTGATCACGCTGGGCAACAAGATTTTGGCCAAGGCGCTGCAAGAAGGCGTTTCGGATATTCACATTGAGCCACAGGAAGACCATCTGCGGATTCGCTTCCGCAAAGACGGCGTGCTGCGGCAGGGCTTAGAGTCGCTGCCCAAGAAGATTATCCCAGCCGTCACCGCCCGCTTCAAGATCATGGCCAATCTGGATATCGCCGAGCGCCGGATGCCGCAGGATGGCCGGATTCGCCGCCTGTTTGATGGCCGCAAGGTAGACTTCCGGGTGAACACGCTGCCCAGCCGCTACGGCGAAAAGGTGGTGCTGCGGATTCTCGACAACTCGGCCACTCAGCTCGGTCTCGACAAGCTGATCACCGACGACGAAACCCTGCATATTGTGCAGGAAATGGTCTCGCGTCCGTTTGGCTTGATTCTGGTCACAGGCCCCACCGGCTCCGGTAAAACCACAACGCTCTACTCCGCGCTGGCCGAACGCAACGATCCAGGCGTGAACATCAGCACCGCCGAAGACCCAATTGAATATTCGCTGCCCGGTCTAACCCAGGTGCAGGTAATCCGCGAAAAAGGCATGGACTTTGCCTCAATTCTGCGCGCCTTCCTGCGGCAAGACCCTGACGTGATTCTAGTCGGTGAGACCCGCGACCGCGAAACCGCCAAAACTGCGATTGAAGCCGCCCTGACTGGGCACTTGGTGCTGACGACACTGCATACCAACGATGCGGCCAGCGCCATTGCCCGCCTCGACGAAATGGGCGTGGAGTCCTTCATGGTTTCCAGCTCCTTAATTGGCGTGCTGGCTCAGCGGCTAATGCGGCGCGTCTGCTCAGAATGCCGGATTGCCTATAATCCTAGCCACGATGAGCTGTCTCGATTCGGGCTGTCGGCAGCGCGAGAGCAAGATGTCACCTTCTACCGCGCCAACACGCTCTCGAACGAGCAGATCTATGAGGCAACGCAAACCAACAGCCTCTGCTCTGCCTGCAAAGGCGCAGGCTACAAAGGCCGCAGCGGTGTCTACGAAGTGATGCGCGTCACCGAGCGGATTCAGACGCTGATTACTGAGGGCGCGCCCACCGAGCGGATCAAAGAGGCGGCGGTTGAAGAAGGGATGAAAACCCTGCTGGCCTACAGCCTCAACCTGGTGCGTCAGGGTGCCACGACGCTAGAAGAAGTCGAGCGCGTTACCTTTACAGACACGGGTCTGGAGGCTGAGCTGAAGGCCAAACGCAAGAGTTCGCTGACCTGTCGCGCCTGCGACGCAGAGCTAAAGCAGGAGTGGTTTGAATGCCCCTACTGCACCACGCCCAGATTCCAAGATTAAGCAACCCCCAGCAATCCTTAAGTATCCTAAACAACCGGAGACACTCTCATGGAACTGATGATCGAAGACCTGATGGAGCAGCTAATCGAAATGGGCGGCTCTGACATGCACCTCTCAGCCGGACTGCCGCCCTATTTTCGGGTCAGCGGCCACCTCACCCCCATTGGCGATGAGCCAATGACCTCAGAGCAGTGCCAGCGCCTGATCTTCAGTATGCTGAACAACACGCAGCGCAAAAACCTGGAGCAAAACTGGGAGCTAGACTGCTCTTATGGCGTCAAAGGGCTAGCGCGTTTCCGGGTCAACGTCTACAAAGATCGGGGCACGTTTGCCGCCTGTCTGCGGGCGCTCAGCTCCAAAATTCCTAGCTTCGACAAGCTGGGCTTGCCGGACGTCGTACGCGAAATGTC
>CASBQH010000392.1 GCA_949127695.1 Synechococcales cyanobacterium PMM_0073 | reverse complement strand
GCGGCGAATCAGGCCGGTCATTTTATCCCGCATGTTCACCGGCGAAATCAGCAGCTTGCGGTAGGCTCGCTGGCGAGAATAGCCCGTCAGGTAGTTGAACAGATCGGTCAGATCGGCTCCTAGCTCCTCACGACAGCTCAGCAGCCCCAAATCGGTGTAAAGACGCGCCGTTTTGTCGTTGTAATTGCCAGTGCCAATATGCACATAGCGCCGGATGCGGTCGGCTTCTTGCCGCACCACCAGCACCACTTTGGTATGGGTTTTGAGGCCGACTAGGCCATAGACCACATGCACGCCTGCCTGCTCCAACCGCCGCGCCCAGTTGATGTTATTTTCTTCATCAAATCTCGCCTTGAGTTCGACCAAGGCCACGACCTGCTTGCCGTTTTCCGCTGCCGCAATCAGCGCCGTTACAATTGGCGAGTCGCCTGAGGTGCGGTAGAGCGTCATTTTGATTGCCAAAACGCTGGGATCATGCGCTGCCAGCTGAATAAACCGCTGCACCGACAGCGAGAAGGAATAGAACGGATGATGCAGCAGCAGATCACCGTTGCGAATCACCGTGAAAAAGTCCTTCTCTTCCTCGCCCTCTTGCCCTTTAGTAAACTCGCCTACCGAGCGCAGCCGGGGCGGCACAATCGAGGTGCGGGGCCGATCTTTTAAGTGCGGCAGGGGCAGCGACATCAGCGACATCAGGTCTTTGAGGTTGAGCAGGCCGTCGATTTCATAGACTTCCTGTGTGGTAATTTTCTTTTCCTGCATCAGCGTCACGCGGATATTCTCTGGCATGGTAGATTGAATTTCCATCCGCATTACCGAGCCACCTAGACGACGCTTTCGCAGCTCTTGCTCAATCGTCAGCAGCAGGTCATCGGCCTCTTCTTCAGCAATTTCAATGTCGGCGTCGCGGGTGATCCGAAACAGATAATATTCCTGGATATTCATCCCGGCAAACAGCGACTCTAGGTTGTGGGCAATTACCTGCTCTAGCGGCACTCCTACCCAGAGGGTCGGCTTTCCGGCGAGCTGGCGCAGCTCTGGCGGAAAGGTGATAAACCGAGGGAAATTGCTGGGCACTTTAACCCGCGCAAAATGCTCTTCGTTTTTCTCTGGATCTTTGACCACGACCGCCAGATTGAGGCTGAGGTTGGAAATGAACGGAAAGGGATGGCCTGGATCAACCGCCAGCGGGGTCAGCACCGGAAAAATCTGCTTCTCGTAGTAGTCTTGCAGAAACAGCCGCTGCTCTTGGCTCAGATCGATGTAGTTGAGAATATGGACGCCATGCTCAATCAAGGCCGGACGCAGCACCTGCTCAAAATGCTGATGCAGTTCGCTCACCATCGGGCGCAGCTTTTTGCTAATCGCGTCAATCTGCTCTTGCGGCGTCAGGCCATCTGGGGTGAGCGCACTGACGCTGGCGGCCACCTGCTCTTTGAGTGCCGCTACGCGCACCATAAAAAACTCATCTAGATTAGAGCTAAAGATTGCCGCGAACTTCAGCCGCTCTAGCAGCAGGGTGCGGGGATCGAGCGCTGACTTGAGCACCCGCTGATTAAACTCCAACCAGCTCAGCTCGCGGTTGAAGTAATACTGCGGATCGTTCAGGTTGACGTTGGGCGCTGTCTCTTTAGCTCTCGTCATAGGTTCTAGGGGCACTGCAAATATTGCCGAATTCTCCCAGAAATTGGGAACGAAAGGAAGTGTCCCCCATGACACCCAAGGCTCTTTGGGGCAATCTGCTGGGCAAACTTGAGCCGATTAGCTGCAAATCTGCGGCGGTGCGTTGACCAAGACGGGGACTAGCTCTAGGGCAAAAGTCTCTTCAAAGCTGCTCTTCTTCTGGTCTAAGCTCCAAAGCTCTAGCTGACAGTCGTCATCTGGCTGAGCTGCCTTAAGGCTGAGCTGCATGGCGTTGGGCTGGGCCGAGAAGTCGCAGCAGACCTGAGCCACTGCACCGATCTGTCGCCGATCGAGCGCCACAGCCAGAGGCAGCAGCGGGCTGAGCTGCTCGACGATTTTGCGATGTTTTTTGCTGCCAATATTCCGGTAGCTGGCATGTTTTTTGTTGGATAGCCCTTTGCGGTGATACCGGGCTAGGTTGGCAATGGTCTCAATTTCCACGTCAGTGTAGCCCAAGAGTTCACCGTAGCGTATGAGGTAGTAAGAATGCTTATGGTGGTCGGCATGGCTAATAAAATGACCGCAGTTGTGCAAAATAGCGCTGCTCCAAAGCAACTCTCGCTCATCTTCGCCCCAGTCATGCAAAACGCCCTGCGTTTGATCAAACAGCGCTAGGGCAAACTGAGCGATCTGTTCGCTATGCTGCAAATTGACTTGATACTTATGGGCAATCTTCAGGACGCTGCGCTGCCGTACTGATCCCTGATAGCGCAGCTTGTCTTCAATGAGGCCATGCGTCAGCATCCAGTCTACGACAATGCCTTCGCGCAGCGCCCGCTCGCAGATTGTGATTTGCTCTAGCCCCAGCAGCGCCATGCTCTCCTGCAAAATCAGCGCTCCGGCGATAATAATTTCTGAGCGGCGATCTGACATGCCGGGAAGGGCGCTGCGCTCGGCATAGCTGAGGCGACGCAGCCGCTGAATCAGCTCTCGCAGATCCTTGAGGCTAAACTGATAGCCGTTGAGCGGCGCAGGTACGAGTCCTAGCTTTTCGCGGGCGTGAATGGCGGCCAGCGTGGCGATGGTGCCGGAAGTGCCCACGAGCTGAGGCTGCTCCCCCGGCAGCAGGTGAGTCTGCAAATCTTCGACGGCTCGCTCCATCATGCCGCGCACATAGGATTGCAGATAGCTGAATTCGGAGTTGCTAATTGGGTCAGTATGGATTAGCTCAGCAGTGAGCCGCACTGCCCCAACCTTGGTGCTGCTGAGCGAGCGCGGCTCATGGCCGTCTCCCAAAATTAGCTCGGTCGAGCCGCCGCCAATATCGATGATGGCATGGGGCTGGCCGTTTAGCTCCATGCCAGAAAGCACGCCCAGATAGATCCGCCGCGCTTCTTCGGTGCCAGAAATTAAATTGATGATTAAACCCAGCTGCGCTTCAACCTGGTGCAGAAAACTTTGGCCGTTGGGGGCTTCGCGGACGGCGCTGGTGGCAGTGGCGATCGTCTCTTCGGCGTTCAGGGCTTTGGCAATTTCTTGACAGCGACCCAAAGCCGACATGGCGCGTTCCATCGCTTCTGGGGTGAGCCTGCCGGTGCGCGGCTCGCGGTCGCCCAGCCGCACGGTGGCTTTTTCGCGGGCAATGATCGTGAAAGCGGGAATATCAGGCTGAACTTTGACAACCGCCATATGAATCGAATTGGTGCCGACATCGATTGCCGCCAAAATTCGATCTTGCTTCAGCGCCTGCTGCGGCAGACCCAGCAGCTCTTGCTTGCTCCGAAATAGCAAATCTAACATGCCAATATTGCGGAAAATGCAGGGTGAACACCGTTAGCGCGGCAGCATGGTCATAGAAGCTGAGTCACGTTGCTTAAATCTTAACGCGCTGTGATCATTGCCCGAACGTCAAACTGCTAAATTTGATACTTTTAGCTGAAAGTCAAGGGCGGAGCAGCTTAATTTAGGCTTGGCTCAGTTCAAATAAACGCTGCCCCGCTGATCCACATAGACGGAAGTACGATCGATGGCAAAGTCTGGCGTTTCGCGGACGCGCATTGTGATTACCCCAGATTTGGGCGAGTTGGGATGCAGCGTCACCTGCAAAAAGCCGTTGTCAGCCCGACGAAACGTAAAAGTGGTCGGGGTGGTCAAGTTTTCGAGCGTCATCTCTGAGCGTCCGGGCAGGCTGCGATAGTCAGTGTCATCAATCACCTGATAATCGATGGCTGATCCGGTTTCGTTAATAAAGTGAATCGTAACTTTGCCGTTGACCGGCGTGACTGAAGTATAGGGAATCTGCGTGCCCGTAAACCCAGTGGCAGGGTCAGTTTGAGCAACCGCCGCTGGTTGGGGCGAGAGCGGCCAGCCTGCTAAGAAGCTAATTAAGCCTAGCCCAGAAATGATTCCAGCGGTCAGAGCAGCGCGAGATTTAAAGGCAGCATAAACAGGGAGATGAAGATTCATGGTGATTAATCAGATGAGAGAACGGGTTGGCAGAATATTGAAGGGAGCAGAGGCATAAAAAGATTTCAGAAGATTTCAGGATTAGCAAGGCTAACTCTGCTTGGAAAATCGCTTGGCAAACCAGCTCGCAAGGCCGCTGAAAATCGCACCTCCCATTAAAATGCCAATGGCTGGCGTAAAGACGGGCTGCCAGAGTCGATACCACAGATCTAGCCCCAGCGATAGATGAAAACTCTGCCCAATCACGGCTGCGGCTAGCCAAAAAAAGCTAAACAGCACGAGGAAAAGATTCGCCATCAGCGCTAGATTCAGCCATTCTAAAAATCGATTTTGCATGGGGATATCCCTAACTTGGCTCAATAGATCACTAGCTCACTTAAAATTATCTGACCCTAGAATTGATAATCGCTTGAATGAGAGCAGTTTAGCAAATTATTTCCTAAAAAAATATGGCCGCAATCCCGCAGGAAGCAGCCATATTTTTACGGATTAGAAACAATCTAGGAATTCAAATGTCAAACGGAATGCAACCGAGTGGGAATCAACCGTCAAGCTCTTCAATTTCTTCTAAGCTGTCAGGATCAACATAGTGGCAGGTGGCATCATCCACACAGATGAGCGCCCAACCCGACTGGTCAACGCCCATAAACCGATATTGTCCCTGATTAACGAAAAAGCCCTTGTGGTTCCGAGTGTCCTGCTTAACTTCAACGTGATTGCTGCTCATTATGCCTAGCTCCTTTGAACCGATAAGTGATGTCAAGAAAATCTGTTGTCGAGAGTTTGAGAGAAGCCATTAGTTTGACTAATCTCTAACTTCACCAAATCTTATCATTAGAGTCTCAGCTCTTTTATTAAAAAATTTAAGGAATGGTTAAGCTAAAGACATTAAGTTTTACATCTCCTATGGTGGTTTTGGCGGTTGGCAGTCGTTGGGCAGAGCGCCTCGGAGCTGAGCAGAATAGATGCCACTAGATGCCACAAATGTCCAAAAGCCTGATTTCAAAAGGCTTAAGCTCTCTCAATTCGTCAAACTTTTGGGCAGCTTGGCAAGATGGCTCTATGGTTTAAGAAATGTCCCTGCGAAGTTACAGCCGCCTGAGATATAGAGAAGGCCGCGATATCTGAGAATGACGGGAGGCCGACGTGATGCAGTGGCTACCTGCTCAACCTGCTGACCTGCTTGAGCGCCTGTTGGGCGATAAGCGATGCCGCGATAGCAAAAATTGCAGTTCATGAGGTTGCCTCTTGTGAATAGATTAAGGAATTGATTTGCTCGATGTCCTCAAATTAATTGTCCTGCCCAGAATAGACAGCCTGAAAAAGTCTGGAATAACTGAGACGAAGAAGTTGGATAAGGTCAGAAAAAGTCAGATCTATGAACTGGAGGGCGTGACAGTTTGGAATTCTAAATTCTAAATCTGTAGAGTTAATTATCATTTAGGGATGAGAATCTGATTGACTGGCTAAAACAGATGTTGAAGTGAATTCTAAGGTAAGCTCTATATCTAAAAGCAATGAGTACTTTCAATCAAGCTGAAATTTACCCGGTTCCTCGTCCATTGCTTTGGCTGCCGGTCTGCGCCTTAGCGACGCTATACGGCATGTTTAGCTTAGGCTGGATGGTCTATCGGGTGCATCTGCCCGCTCAAATGAGCCAGCTGGGTTTCTCAGAGCAGGCTGCGCCCATACTGCTGCTGGTTGAAGCGCTGCTAACCGTTGGGGTTGAGCCGCTGGCAGGGGCAATTTCTGATCGCACCAATCGGCAGCAAAATACGCGCTGGCCGCTGATTTTTTGGGGTGTGGTGCTCTCTTCGCTGCTGTTTGTGATTTTTTCAACGCAGGTGGCTTTTGTGGCGGCTGGCTCACTGACGCGCTGGATAGTTGTGCTGCTGCTGCTGGCTTGGGCAATGGCAATGAGCCTGTTTCGCAGTCCGGCTTTGGCATTGCTCAGGTGCTATGCTTCCCCTGCAAGACTGCCCCAAGCCGCCAGCTTGCTCACGCTGGCCTTTGGCTTGACGGCTGCCGCAACGCCGCTCGCTGGCCCGCTGGTACTCAAGCTAGGGCTGACGCTTTCTTTCACGCTGGCGGCTATTTTAATCTTGTCAAGCGCGCTCTGGCTGCGGTCGAATCTGCCAGTAGTGAGCCTGTCACTGGAGCCAATATCTGCCTTAACAGGGTCGCCTCAGCCCGTGAGACTGGCCAGGTTGGCGCGGATTTTGGGGCTGGGCGTGACCGCAATGCTGGCTTTTCGGCTGACCGTTGGCATATTCCCTAAGCTCTTAAAGGCGCAGGTTCCTGGCCTTCATCCACCGCTGTTAATTGGGCTATTGCTAATTACGCTAGGCTTAGCCGCGCTGCCGATTGGTAAGCTGGCGCTGCGCCAAGGCAACAACCGCCTGATGTTGATTGGAACTGCCGTGGCCGCGCTATTTCTAGCGCTGATGCCTCTGAGCAATAGCACTTTCACGGCTGTCGGAATTGCCGTGGGACTGGGCATCGGCTTCAGCTTAGTTTTCAATGGCGTGCTGCCATTTGCCTTGACGCAGGTGCCAATTGATCGAGCGGGACTAGGCATTGGCTTATTTTTTGGGGGCGTGGCGGCGGC
>CASBQH010000391.1 GCA_949127695.1 Synechococcales cyanobacterium PMM_0073 | reverse complement strand
GATCAACGGGCTGGTCGTAGGTCAGATAGACATGGCCCACTGCCTTACCGTTGAAGGCGCGTCGCGTCAGCCGCCAGCCCGGATTTAGATTAATTCGGCTAAACCCAGCGGGTAATCCGTTGGTCTGTCCAATCACGACCCAGCTGTTGCGCTGACGGTTAGAAGCCGCGACTAGCAGCAGGTCATTGTTTTGTGGGATGATCCGCAGGCTGTAGTTCAGCCCCTGATCTTCGCCCGCCGCCCGCATCGAAAAGCCGTTGCTGTCTAAAATTCGGCTACAGATGCCCGTAAAGTCAAAGCTGAGCAGCAGTGGCTCAACGCTGGAAGGGCTGCTGCCAGCTTCACTCCAGCAGGGGCGACTGTCTTTGATTTGCTCAATAATTAGCAGCTTATAGCCGAGTTCACCACCCGGTGCCGCCACAATAATAAACCGGCTTTGATCAATTTCTTGCTGTTCAAACTGAGCGGCTTGGACGGCAGGCGTAAAGCTGCCAGCGCCCAAAACGGCCAAGATGGTTAAATGCTGCCAGAATGCCATTCTCATCGGAAATACCTAGTGGGAAGTGTGAGTCACAAAACAGGAAAGCCTGATTATAGATCGGTCAAATTATTCAAAGCCAGCAGCTGAGTCGCGATTTCCAACTGGCTCAATGCTACCCTGACTTTAGACATGACTTTAGACAACAGACGATTGAGATCACTCAGAATCTAAAGACTGAAATTGAGCCTTATCAGGTTCCAGCCTTGGCGTTTCTCAGGTCTGTAGTTAAGCACAGCTTTCTCGATCAAACAAGCGGATTGAGCTGGCTTTTCGATGAGAAACAGCGGCATTTTGGCAGGAAATCGGCATTTTGATCGAGAATCCGTCCCACTTTAAAATTTGCATAGGCTAATCGGGCTAGCAGCTAACTGGGGATAAAAATGCAGTCTAAATTGATTCCGTCGCTGGTAGTCTTGAGTGGATTGGCAGCGGTTGGCCTCACCGCCAACTGGCTGTATTTGAACAACCGGGTGTATCACCTGACGATTGCGACTGGCAGCCCGGACGGCGAATACTACGCCTTTGCCAAAGCCCTTGAAACCGTGGTAGAAAGCCGCAATCCTAAAATTGAGATCACTGTTAAAGAGTCGAACGGGGCACAGCAAAATCTGGAATGGCTGGATCAGGATGAAGCGCAGCTGGCGATTGTCCAGAGCGATACGCCGAGCCGTTCCTCGGCCAATGCGGTGGCTTTTCTGTTTCCAGAAGTCTTTCACCTGATGGCGCGCCCTGACTCAGGCATTCGCAGCGTTGAAGATCTGCGCGGCAAGCGGGTGGCGATCATGCCGCAGGGCAGCGGCTCTTACGATTTGTTTTGGCGACTGGCGCAGCATTATCAGCTCGATCAAAAAGACTTTACGCCAGTGTCGCTGCCGCCCCAAGAGGCTTATCTGGCGCTGCGTCAAGGCCGAGTCGATGCGCTGTTTCGGGTGATGGCAATGGGCAACCCGGCGATCAGCAGCCTGCTGCGCGAAACCAGATCGCAGCTGCTGCCGATTGATCAAGTTGAGTCGCTGCGGCTGTCTCAGCCCTATCTCGAAGCTCTAACAATTCCGAAGGGCACCTATGGCGGCAGTCCGCCGATTCCAGCTGAGGGCTTGCCGGGGGCGAGCGTGCGGGCGCTGTTGATTTGCCGCAGCAGCGTCGATGCTGCGGTGATTCAGGAGATTACGCGCACCCTGTTTGACTTCCGCAACGAGCTGGTGGCGATCTATCCGCGCTCGGCGGCGATGCGGCTACCCGAAGCGGGCGAAAACCTGGGAATGCCGCTGCACCCCGGCGCAGAAGCCTTCTATAGCCAAGATCAGCCATCTTTTTTAGACAGATACGCGGAGTCGATGGGGCTAATTTTTTCGGTGGGAGTAGTGGTGCTGTCCAGCCTTTGGCAGCTGCGGCTGAGGTTGGAAGGCAAGCAAAAAAATCGGGCGGACTCTTACAACTACGAAATTTTGGCGCTGATTGATCAGGCGCAGCAGAGCCAGAGCTTGCCGGAACTCCAGGCAATTCAGCGGCAGCTGCTGGTAATTTTGCATCAGGTGATCACTGACCTCGACCAAGATCGGATCACGGCTGAGTCTTTTCAATCGTTTGCCTTCTCCTGGGAAATGGCGGCTACAGCCATCCGCCACCGCGAAATCATGATGAAGTCCAGCAGCCCGGTCTAATGACTTGATGCTGCTCAGCGACTAGCTGATCGTGAAGTTGAATGTGCCGCTGGTGCTGCCGCCAACGCCGTCTGCCACCGTAAACCCAAAGCTGTCTTGCCTGTAAAGGTTGGCATAGAAGATTTCAGTATCAGTGCCGTCATATCCATACCAGACCACATTTGACCCCGATATCTGGGGGTCAATGTCATCTATGCTTTTGTTGGTCAGCTGAGTGGTGCTGCTGCCATTGTAGAAGTAGATTTCGGTGTCAGTGCCGTCATTTCCAGACCAGGCCACATTTGATCCCGATATTTGGGGATGAAGATCATCTCTGCTGTTGTTGGTCAGCTGAGTGGTGGTGCTG
>CASBQH010000390.1 GCA_949127695.1 Synechococcales cyanobacterium PMM_0073 | reverse complement strand
GGCAATATCGCACCTATCTTGCCCCCAGCGCCCTCGCCGATATCGTCGGCATGTTCTCCTGGAACGGCATCAGCGAGGCATCTTTACAGCGCGGCGACAGTGCCCTGGCTGCGCTCCAGCGCGGCGACAAGCAGCTCTCTGCCCGCTTTAGCCTCAGCGAAAACTTTCGGCATGGGCTAGTGCCGCGCTTCAACGAATGGGGCGAAGTGGCTCCGGTCGAGCTGCCTTTGATTGCGGCAGGACAGCTCAAAAATACGCTGATTAGCTCGCGCACGGCCAAAGAATATGGCAAAGTGGCCAACGGCGCGACCAACGGCGAATATCTGCGCTCGCCTGAAGTCGCGGCGGGAGATCTGTCCACCGAGCAGATTCTGGCCAAGCTCGACACCGGACTCTATCTCTCCAACTTGCATTACCTCAACTGGAGCGACCGACCCAGCGGACGAATTACCGGCATGACCCGCTATGCCTGCTTTTGGGTCGAGCAGGGCGAGCTGATTGCCCCAATTAAAAACCTGCGGTTTGACGAGAGCCTCTACCACTGCCTTGGCGATGGGCTGCTTGATCTGACCCAAACCCAGGAGTTCATCCCGGAAGTTGGCACCTATGACAGCCGCAGCCTAGGCGGCATCTGGGTGCCCGGAGCGCTGATTGAGGGATTCACCTATACGCTCTAGCTCCTAGCTACTGCGGCTCCTCTGGCGGACGGCTGGGCAGCTCGACGGTAAAGCGCGTCAGCCCCGCGTAGCTCTCTACCCGCAGCTGGCCTGAGAGCCGCTCAACCAGCCCTTTCACCAGAGATAGCCCCAGCCCAGTGCCGCCCTGCTGCCAGGGATCATGACCCGCGATCCGGTAGAACTTGTCAAAGATGCGGCGCTGCTCGACCTCTGAAATTTCGATGCCGCTATTGGCAACGCTTAACAGAAAGACGGGCGATCGGGCTGAGGCTGGAGCCTTGAGCAGCCGCGCCGAAAAAATGATTCGCTCCCCGGCAGGGGTATATTTGCAAGCATTGTTCAGCAGCTCGCCGAGAATCCGCTCCAGATAGCCCAAATCGGTGGTCAGCGGCGGTAAGTAGGTGGCCAGATCAGCCTGGAACTGCTGCTGAAACTGCTGCGCTCGCTCTATAAAGGGTTCGAGGAGGGCGGGCAGCCACAGCACCGGATTGATCGTGGTGATCACCAGCGGCTCCATGCCCGCTTCTAGCCGCGACAGATCGAGCAGATCGTTAATCAGGGCAATTTCGCGAGCCGTTTCGTATTTTAAGATCTTCAAGTAGCGGCGAGCGGGCAGAAACTGGGTCGGCTCTAGCTGCTCCAAATTCATCTCCAAGAGCTGAGCGGCCATTTTAATATTCGACATTGGCGTTCGCAGCTCATGTGAAACAGTGCTGAGAAATTCATCTTTGCGCTGATGCAGCCGCTCTAGCTCCTCCACCTGCGTTTTGGCCTGCTCATAGCGCTCGATCTGCCGCAGGGCAACGGCGCATTGCTGAGCCACCTGCTGCACCAGCTGAATTTCTAGCAAGCTAAAATCTTGAGCGACGGGCTTGAACAGCCATATATCGCCCAAGACACCGATCGCATCTTGAATCGGGCAGGCCAGACAGACAGACTGCGCGCTGTGGAGCTGTAAAAGCTGGTCTGCTGAGCTAGGCTTGATCTGAGACTCGATCTGGCAAAATTGGGCAGGCTGACGCTGGAGCAGCTGTTGGTAGAGATCAGGCAGGTTAGCAAAAGGAATGGCCTGTTGCAAAACGCTCGGCAGCTCAGGAGAACAGCATTCATGGCAAATAACTGAACAGGCTGCGGCGAGATCATACAGAGCCAAATTACAGCCTTTCACCTCCAGACCAATCGCCAGCTCGCGCAGAGCCGCCTGCAAAATCTCCGCTCTGTCCAAGCTGCTGTGGAGTTGCTCAATGATCTGACGCAGCAACCTTTCAAAGTTGACCGCCTGCTTAAGTTGGGCAATGGTTTCCCGCTGATCTTCTAAGCTGAATGGCTGAGTCAGTGGTTCAGAAGAATCAATGCAGGCTTCCGTGATCTTGGGTAAGGGCTGAACGGCTCGAATCGAAGCGTCACGACTGGGCTGCATGGGGTCAGCGAATAGTATTGAAGAAGGCCACTATCACAATTCAGTTCTTCGACTTGGCGGTCTGCGGCTAGATTAGCCAGTGGAGACAGCAGAGGCTCAAGCTGATCTCTCAGCGATATCTCTCGGTGATTTCTAGATGCCGAGCCAAGCTCACCTATGCAATGCCCCCCAGAGCTGACAGGTTAAGCATAGTATTACATTAGCTTAACCAGACTTGAGTTTTTTTTACTCCGCTGATCAGCGGATTTGCGGAAAGTTAAGCAACAGAGCTGTCATTTCTGCCTCAATCTAGCCCCAAACTGCAAACCCGTCTCCGTAAAAACTCAGTTAGCGCTTCGAGGGAGATGATAGGGTGAGAAACTTGGGGCAGTGGCAAAACCACAGAAGCAGCACACGAGGCAGCACACAGAGGCAGCACACAAAGGCAGCATAGCGCAGAGGATAAACAGCATGGATATCAGCGGCAACTGGCTTGGCACCTACTGGCAAAACGACAGCCCAACGCGATTTGAGGCCACCTTAGTGGTGGGCGGTAATAGCCTCAGCGGCAGCATTCTAGATGACAATCCGCTGGGTGAAGCGCGGATCAGCGGCGAGGTGGTAGGCCGTAGCATTCGCTTTACCAAGCGCTATCTCACCTCCTCATCGGCTCCAGTTGAATATGCTGGCACTATTTCCGAAGATGCCAACTCCATGTCAGGCAGCTGGAAGATTGACCGCATCTCTGGCAACTGGGAAGCCCATCGCTCCAATCAAGACCTGATGGCCGAGCTGCGAAACCGGATTTCCCAAAAAGTTCCGGCGGGCGTGGGTCAATGAGCTGGGGCAATGAGCCAGGTCAGTAGGCTAAAGCAAAGCGAGGTTCCGTGGTACATCTTTTAATTCCCGCAGCAGGCTCAGGTCGCCGGATGGGCAGCGACCGCAACAAGCTCTTGCTGCCGCTACTGGGCGAGCCGGTAATTGCCTGGACGCTTCGGGCGGCAGCTCAGTCGGCGGCAGTGGAGTGGATTGGCGTGATCGGACAGCCCCATGACTGGCCGGAGTTTAAGCAAATTCTGGCAGAGCTAGCGCTCTCCAAGCCAGTCGCGCTGATTCAGGGTGGCGCAACGCGGCAGGCGTCGGTCTACTGCGGGCTGCAAGAGCTGCCTGCGGCGGCTGAGCGAGTTTTGATTCACGATGGAGCCCGCTGTCTGGCTACGCCGGATCTGTTTGACCGCTGTGCGGCGGCGCTGCAAGACTGCCTGGGGCTAGTGGCGGCAGTTCCAGTCAAAGACACGATTAAGCTCGCTGGAGCTGATGGCCTAGTCGCCAGCACGCCTGAGCGCAGTCAGCTCTGGGCGGCGCAGACGCCGCAAGGATTTGAATTAGCCAGTCTGCGGCAATGCCATCAGCAGGGACAGCAAAACGGCTGGGAAGTCACAGACGATGCGGCCTTGTTTGAAAAATCTGGACTGCCCGTGCGCTTAGTCCCCGGCGAAGAAACCAACCTGAAAGTAACCACCCCGCTTGATCTCACCCTGGCTGAGTTTATCCTGAAGCATCGCTAGATCTGCCAACCAACTCGCTTCTACGAGAAATTGACTAGGATTGATTATCTGCCCCAGTTCTGGCAGTGAATCTGAGCAAAACTATCCGTGATATCATCTAGGGCTGATTTTAAGCGACACATTAGATCACTGCTGATATCAAACCTGAAGCCTTGGTTGCTAGAGGATCTCAAGCATAAAAAAAACCCTCAAACAAAACTTGCTTGAGGGCTGGAGTTCCTGAAAATCGTCACTAGGACTAATAATCGCAATCAGGTAAAAAGTTTACAAGGGGGGTGACACCCATCATTAGTTAATGAAGCTAAGATGAAGCCACACCAGTATCGAACAATACCGCCAACTTGGACTGGCTTAAGCAACCGCCGCGACGCCCGCCCGATCTAAAATTTGCGGAATCAGATCTTCCCGCTTCACCGCCATCAAATGCACGCCCTGACAGAGCTGCCGCGCCATCTGCACCTGCTCAGCCGCAATTTGGACACCTTCGTCCAGCGGGTTGGCCGCAGCCTCTAGCCGGTCGATAATGGCCTGCGGAATTTCGACCCCCGGCACGTTGCGGTTAATAAACTGAGCGTTTTTGGCCGATTTGAGCAGAAAAATACCTGCCAAAATCGGCTTGCCGCTGCCCGCCGCAATTTGATCCATGAATTTTTCTAGCCGCTCAAAGTCAGAAATTAGCTGGCTTTGGAAAAACTGCGCCCCGGCTTCTAGCTTGCGCTCAAACCGCCGCTGTAATCCTGACCAGCTCTTGCACTGTGGATCAATCGCGCCGCCCACCAGCAGCGAGGTTGCGCCGTCGGGCAGCGGCTTGTCATTGAAGTCAAGACCATTGTTCAGTTTGGCAACCAGCCGCAGCAGCCGCACTGACTCTAGCTCAAAGACGCTGCGCGCCGTGGGATGATCGCCCGCTTTAATTGGGTCGCCTGTCAGCGCCAAAATATTTTGGATGCCCAAAGCCTGCGCCCCCATCAGGTCAGCCTGGAGGCCAATTGCATTGCGATCCCGGCAGGCCATCTGGCAAATTGGCTCTAGCCCCTGTTGTTTGAGCAGCACAGAAGCTGCCAGTGATGACATTCGCAGCACGGCACGGCTGCCGTCAGTGATATTAATGGCATGGACACGCCCTTGCAGCAGCGCCGCCATCTCCAGCATATGGGCTGGGTTGCCCCCCTTGGGAGGCATTACTTCTGCGGTGATCAAAAACTCCTGATTCTGAATCGCCTGTCGAAAGCGACTGGTAGCAGGCGGGGACAAATCAGGTGGAAAAACACGGTGAGACATGGCAAGGCTCTATGTTTGAGGGCAGTTTGAGGGGCAGTTTGAGCGGGCATTAAAGCTGATTTTCGCAGCCTAGCAAGATCTGCCAAATTTGGCGGCTAAAGTGCTTGATCTTGTTGAATTGCTCAAGGTTCTGCGTTTTTTTGACTCATCGGCAGCGCTGAGGTTGCGCTTCGGCTTGCCGTCGGCTTTAATTTACCAGAGGCTCCAGCCGCACCGAGAGCTTCAGATTTACTCAATTAAGAGCGATGAAACAGACTGCACTTACGACTCTGCCTGAAGAACCAGTCTCTCATAATCCAGCAATCAAAAAAAAGGTGATGCTGCGGTTGGGCGATTTACCCCATTTGACTAACTTTTCGCAGGCGCGGTTTGCGCCCGGTCAAACTGCTGCCGCCCATGCTCACTCGGATATGTGCGAAGTCTTTTTTGTCGAGGCAGGCAAAGGCTTGATCATCATTAACGATCAAGCCTATCCGCTGCTGCCCGGTGTCTGCATTGCGGTCGAAGCCGACGAGCAGCATGAGGTGCAAAATACCGGGGACGACGAGCTGGTACTCACTTATTTTGGCCTGCGGGTAATAGTTCAGAACAGCTCTGAGGCTTAGTCTAGGCTGTCAAATATCATGGCAGCCCAAATATTGGGTGGCTGGAAAGCCTGCTGCTAAGTCATGCCAAAACTGCTGCTGCAAGATCTCTGGATAGACCCGCAGTGAGGGCAGCTCGGCTTTAGTAATCCAGCGGCTCTCTTGAATCATCTCAGTATCTGGAGCGTCCATTGGCTGATGCGCCAGCGTAATTTCGCCAGCATAAGAGTCGGCCAGCAAAAACAGCTCCAGATGTTGAATGCCTAACTGCATGTCGCGGCATTCTCGCACATAGGCAATCCGGCTGCATGTCACCGACAACCCAGTTTCTTCCAAGGTTTCACGCGCCGCGCAGTCAAACAGCGTCTGGTCATAGCTCTCTAGCTTGCCGCCCAGTGGAATCCACCAGAGTGCGCCTGTGGCGGGTGTTTTGTGGCAGACGAGCAAAATAGCGTCACCCTGGGTAATTAGCGCCGCCGCTCGAATTCGATGTTGCATAGATTTTGGGGATCAAGCTGATAGCAGTACAGCTCATTACGGTACGCTAAAACTATGCTCAAATGCTTTGCTTTACTGTCGATTGCTTTGCTCTTTCCTACTCAGGCGCTGGCCGCACAGCCTGAGCCAGCTGCGCCACCGGTCTTTGAGCTGGGTACGGCAGGCGTCTGCTGGCTATACAATCTGTCTGGACATCTAGCGCTGGATGCGTCAGGCGAACTGGTCTCGCTTCAGCCTTACTGTCAGCAGCAGCGCAACTGGGCTTGGCATGAGCCATCGCTGTTTTGGCAACGGTTTCGGGCGGCAGCTAACCCCGAAACGCTACGCTACAGCCAGAAGCTCGACCCAGACGCAGTTGAAGCTTATGGCCAAACTATTTGCCTATTTTTTAAAGATGGCGGCACGATCACAGAATTGACCCAAATCCAGGCTGACCAGCGCTTTCCGGCCTCATTTGAGCAAGCGGTCACGGTTGCCTCTGTCGAGAGTCTTTGCAAAGAGTACCATGATCTATATCGACAGCGCCCAGCATCATTACATCAGCGTGCGCTCTAGGGCCTCTGCGTCAGGAATGCAGAGCAGGTCGCGCTCGCGCTGAATCAGCCCTTTCTTTTCTAGCTTGCTGAGGACGCGAGTCACAGTTTCGCGCGCCAAGCCGCTGAGGCTGCTCAGCTCTCGGTGCGGCAAATTAGGAATTTCAATGCCTTGCTTGCCGGTTTTCCCCTGCCCTTCCGCCAAAAATAGCAAAATATCAGCCACGCGCGAGACGCTGTCTGATTCGCGCAGCCGCAGCCTTCGGTTCACCTGACGCAGCCGCCGCGCCATCAGCTGCGCCAGCCGCACGCCCGACTTCGGCTCGCTATGCAGCAGCTGCACAAAGTCTTGGGCGGGCATATTGCCAATCATTGTCGGCACTAGCGTAATCACATCCGTGGAGCGCGGCACTTCGTCTAGCGCAGCCATCTCGCCAAATAGCTCGCCCTTGCCCAAGATATTCAGCGTTACTTCTTTACCATCTAGGTTATAAGTACGAATCTTCACCCAGCCTTCCAGGACAAAGTAGACCGAACCGCCCCAGTCATTTTCGAGCAGCAGCATCTGATTGGCCGGATGATTTCGCACCACCACATGCGACAGAGCCTGCTCAATGCTCGCTTCCGGCAGGCCATCAAAAAAAGTATTGGAGCGAATCAGAGCTGATTCTTTAGGCTCACGAGAGTTTTGCCGGTCGAGCATGGAACCATGCGGTTGTGAGAGTGCAGAGCTGGAAAAGGCGAGCTACGTAACAGCACAATAGCCTAAACCAATAGCTTAAACATAGCTGGATCGCGTAGCCGATTTTCCCTTAGTTAGATAAATTTATCAGATCAAGGCTATCATAGCTCGAAGTGGATTTGGCAAACTGTGTTGCTCGGCCAGCGCTCACTCGCCGCCAACGCTAATGCCAGTGCCGTAAATCTCAGCGTCAGTTAGGTTAAGCGCCTCCATGGTTGCCCCTGACACATCAGCAAAATAAATTTTGGCGCGCGTCAGATTAACTTCGGTTAAGTTAGCGTCATTTAAAATAGCGTTGGTCAAAAAGGCATCCGTCAGATTTGCCCCGGTCAAGTCTGCGCCCGTCAAATCAGCCCCTTCTAAATTGACGCCGCTCAAATCCGCGTCCCGCAGATCGGCATTTCGCAGGTCTGCGCCAATCAAATGCAGGTTGCTGAGATCTGAGCCACTCAGGTCGCAGCCCGCGCAGGCTCGCGTCTCAATCAGCTGCTGCTGCTCAATTTGGCCAGCTTGCGCCGGAACAGCCAGCAGCATTGGCATTAAACTGGCTAAGGCAAAGATGTGAAATTTCATGGTTTGTCCCTCTAGATGGCTTGCAGATGCGGTCAAAGCCTCTCATCTGGCTAACTACAGCAGCCGACAGCGGGATTCCAGCAATCTTCAAATAAAAAAAGATTTCAGATCTGCTGAAGGGATCTGTTCAAGCTATGGGCTTAGTCAGTTGAACCGGACTCGCTTGCTTTCGGCTTATTTTTAGTTTAAGCCGCAGGCAGGAAGTGCGCCTCATCCCGCTGATGGAGTGAGTAGCACTGAGATGACCCTGTCAATGAGACTAAAAATTCTCGGTAATGTAGTGCAGAACTCCGCGCGCCACGCCTTTTGCCAGCAGCTCGCGAT
>CASBQH010000389.1 GCA_949127695.1 Synechococcales cyanobacterium PMM_0073 | reverse complement strand
TGCAGGAGCCGCAGGTGCTGGGACATAGCTCTGATTCGGGCTAGGAGCAGGAGTAACGGCTGGTGTAGGAAAGCTGGGCTGAGCGGCAGGGGTCGCAGGCTGGGCAGGCGTGACTGGAATCAAGGCTGCACCGGGCGGAATGATGCTAGATGACGCAGGAGAGGGCGCTGCGCCTACTGTAGCTGTGCCTACTGTGTTAGACGGCTGAACTGGCGGCGCAGCAGGCAGCAATCGATTCCAGGTTTCGGTGCCGACAACGCCATCTGGCTGAAGCTGTGCGGCCTGCTGAAAGCTAGAAACCGCAGTGGCAGTGCTTTCTTGATATCGGCCATCGACTGTGCCGGGATAGTAGCCCAACAGCTTCAGCAGTGACTGTAGCTCAGAGACTGCTGCTCCCTGACTGCCCAAATTGAGCGTGGGTCGAAGCGATGGGTTGCCCGAAGTGCCATTAGAGGTGCTCCCGGCAGGGCTAGCCTCTGGGGACGGAGCGCTGGGTGCCTCTTGGCTCTGCGCGACTTGGCCACCCGCCAGGATGATCACTAGACTGCTCAACAGAAGTTTTGAGCAGCCAGCAGGTAAGCAGCCCATAGAGCGAGCTTGGCGACGAGCCAGATGGGGGTTGACTAGGTGCTGCACTGCCCTAAATCCTCAGCGATGTTGCAGTTTTATTCTACGATGCTGAAAACGCAACCGTGAGGCTCAACGTCCTAAAACCTGATGCATGACTCTTTAACAAACCGATTTCGCGGCGGTTTTTGGGGAATCTGGCTGGGCGAAACCGCTGTAAGCCAAGTCAATTCACCAACCCAGCCCGCCCATCAGCGACCCCAGCTTGCTTGGAGCCTGCAAACGCTGGCTGCCACCGATCGCTGGCTGGCTGTTGAGCCGAGCCAGCCAGCCAGCAGCGATCTCTTGATGCCACAGCCAGACTGGCTGCCCGTTGCATTGCTCTATCACGATCAGCCGCAGCAGATGCAGCAAATTCTGCGGACAGCCGATTCGTCGCCTGAAGCTGAAACTGAGGCTAACGCGGCGGTTGGGCTGGTACTTGGCCAAACAATTTCTCTGATTTTGCGAGAGCGCTTTGCCGCAGAATTGCTGATTCCTCAGGTGATCCGCGATCTGGATCTGTCGCTGGATCTGCCGCTGGTGCAAGCGCTGCTGCAAGCCCAAAGCTGGCTGACGCAACCTGCCGATTTGGCAGCTGTGATGCAGATACTCAAAGCATCTGAGCCAGCAGACTTAACGCTGGCCGTCAGTCTCTACAGCTTTCTCAGCAGCCCGGAGCATTTTCAGATTTCTCTGCTGCGCCTCTGCCGAATTTTTCAGCTGTTCCCCAGCCATCTGGCGGCTGATCCGGCCTTGGCAGGCGCAATTTTAGGCGCTGTTTCAGGAATTTACAACGGTTTAGGCGGAATCCCGAATGATGCTCGAAGCTGGCCACAGTCTAGTTCAGCCAACGATTGGCAGATGAAGCTGAGTCAACGCGCCGATTGGCTATTGAGGCAATGGTCAGGCGTCAGCGCTAACGTTAACGCTGAACAGTGGCTAGAGCCGCCTCATGCTAGCCTGATTGCTGCGCCGCGCGTGATTCGGGCAGCTGCGCGCTGAGGGCAGGAGGTTGGCAATGGTTTGCCTTGAGCTTGGGCAGCGAATTAGAGCCGCATGATTCAAGATGCGGGGCGAGGGCGTTAAAATAAACTCTGTTGCCTGATTATCTAGTCAATATTATCTGGTCGATTAGCTAGACTCATCTCCCGACTCATGCTTCTGCACTGCTTCGCCTTGGCGTAAGAGCGGCTGACCATAGTGGTAATCTACTTTCCACCTTAAATCAGGGAACGCAAGATGCTAGACCAGCTGCCAAACTGCCGCACTACTCAATGCTCTGGTTTACAGCTAAGCTGCGCTCTTGCTGTCCCTTTACTCACAGCTTCTCCTTCTGTCTCAGCCGCTGGGTGCGATTCATGAAATCCTTTCGCTCATTGACTCGGCAGTTTGTGCAATGGAAACAGTCTCAAGCGCTTCTCCTAGGGCTAGGCCAGCAGTTCCAGGATTTAGCTAGACAAATCCTGGAGCTGATTCAGACTTATCTCAGGCCAGCGGTGATTTTGGCCTATATGCGTTCTCCGGTGCAGTTTCAGCGCAAGCGGGCTGCCGTAAATGGCCGAGTTCAGCAGCTGGTCTTGCTCCTGACCGCTATTTTGCTCTTGACCAGTGCGATTGGCTATCGCTTCTATAATGAGCCACAGCTAGGAGCCGAAACCATCGCCCCTCAGACGCTCAGGGCACCCAGCTCAGCCAAAGTGGTCGATGCAAAAACCACTGACGCCAACCGCAAAGCCGCCCGGATTGCGGCTGTGCCAGTGCTGATGATTGATCAAAGTGCCAACCAAGATATCTACCGTTCGCTGCAACGCCTGCTAGAGCGGGGTGACAAGCTGCGACAGCAGGCAGGGGCGTTTCCGTTTCTGGATACTTCCGTGCTTTCAACTCACACCCAGCGATACCTGCGGCAGACTGAAGAGTGGAACTGGCGGATGGCGCTGGCTTCAGTCGATGGCATCAGCATGGCTTCCAAGCTAGGAGACAGCGATGCCGTCTCAGCCACCGCCCAACCCGCCCTAGTCCAAAACTTGCAGCAGCAGACCGCGATCTTGGAGCTGCAAAACTACCGGCGCTCTAGCGCAATTGAAGATGTCTCAGCCCTGGTTGAAGTCACAGCTCGCGCCCGCCAGCGCTACCAGACTGCCCTAGCGGCGCTGACGGTTGAACCGCCAGAAGACAACTTTTATGACGCCAGCCTGTTTAGCCTCAGTGACCCAGAGTGGAGCCTGCTTAAAGAACAAGTCCGGGATGCGGTGGAGCGCATTCTTAGCCAGGGCGTTGCGCCGGGACTGCCTGATGCGCTGCTAGAAAATGCGATTCGTAGCCAGATGGAGGCTGAACTCTCGCCAACTGCGGCCTCAATTGCCACCAGCCTGCTCGGCAACGTCATTAAGCCCAACTTAATGCAAGATCCAGAGCAGACCAAGCTCAGAGCCGAGCAGGCGGCTCAAGCTGTGGAAGATGTGGTGGTTGAAATTCGGCGGGGCGAAGTGATTGTGCAGGCGGGCGAGCGCATCACGCAAAAAGACTTTGTGCTGCTCGATGCATTTGGCCTCAGCCGTCGCCGGATTAACTGGGGCGGCTTGGTCGGGTTTGGGAGCCTGATTGGCGGCGCAGTCGCCCTGTTTTTGGCAGTCGAGCAGCGCTACAATCCAGGTCTGCGGCGGCGAGACTATCTGCTGATTTTGCTGCTTGCCCTAAGTGCGCCCCTGGTGATTGCCCTAAATCTGCCTTCTCCCAACTTGCCCGCGATTGGCCTGCTCATGGGCAGCTTTTATGGCTCGGCGCTGGGCGTCACAACGGTGGGGCTGCTCAGCCTGCTGCTGCCGCTGGGCTTAGAAGTCACCTGGAGCACTTTAATTGCCAGCGCTATGGGCGGGCTGCTGGGAGCGGCCATTACCGGGCATCTGCGCTCGCGTGAAGAGCTGGCAATGCTGGGCGGAGCCGTGGGGCTAACGCAGGGCATTGTCTATCTGCTGCTCAGCCTGATGATGAGTACGGCCACGCAGTCTGTCTGGTATGTGGTGCTCACTAGCGCCGTGCTGCAATGCTTGATGGGGCTAGCCTGGAGCATTGTGGCGCTGGGGCTAAGCCCCTATATGGAGCGATTTTTTGACATTATTACGCCGATTCGGCTCGCCGAACTGGCCAACCCCAACCGCCCGCTGCTGAAGCGGCTGGCCTCTGAGGCTCCGGGCACGTTTCAGCATACGCTCTATGTCGCAACTCTGGCTGAGGCGGCGGCACGAGCGCTCAACTGCAACGTCGAACTGGTGCGGGCTGGCACGCTCTACCATGACATTGGTAAAATGCATGATCCGCTCGGCTTCATCGAAAATCAGATGGGGGGATCGAACAAGCATGATCTGATTGACGACCCTTGGCAGAGTGCGGCAATTATTAAAAAGCATGTGAGCGAGGGACTGGTGATGGCCAAGCGCTGCCGCCTACCCAAGGCGATTCAGGTGTTTATCCCAGAGCATCAGGGAGAAATGCCAATCAGCTATTTCTATCATCAGGCGCTGGAGCGCGCTAAAGTCGACCCCAGCCTGACTGTGAACGAAGCTGATTTTCGCTACAGTGGCCCCACGCCGCAGTCTCGCGAAACCGGGATTGTGATGCTGGCTGACTCCTGCGAGGCGGCGCTGCGCTCCCTCAAAGAAGCTAGCCCTGACGAGGCGCTGGCCATGGTCAATCGGATCTTGCGCGCCCGCTGGCAGGACGAACAGCTGAGCGATTCGGGGCTGTCGCGGGCTGAAATGACCACAATTGCCGAGATTTTTGTCCGTGTCTGGCAGCAGTCAAATCACCAGCGGATTGCCTATCCCAAGGCTGCCCTCAGTCACAGCGGGCGCGATCAGCCTCGCCCTGCTTGACCCCACTTGCGACTTTTGCCCTTTTTAAGTTTCTATGGTTCATAATGCTCGCCAGCTGGCCTTTCTGGCTCTACGTGCGGTTGCCGGAGGCGCGTTTGCCGATATTGCCCTAAATCGGGTGCTGCAACCCGAAGTGAGCACGCTCGATCGACGACTGATCACCGAGCTGGTTTACGGCAGTCTGCGGCGGCAGCGGACGCTAGATGCCCTGATT
>CASBQH010000388.1 GCA_949127695.1 Synechococcales cyanobacterium PMM_0073 | reverse complement strand
GCTTTGGCACAGTTCTGGCAATGTTCGCTGTCATGCTTGCCACATTCGGCAGCGCAGGCTTCGCAGATTTCGATGCAGGAGTTGACGATTTGGGGAATGAAGCGCGAGCTGCGACTCATGTATGCCGCCGCTGACCAACAGCTTTGGGCGCAGTCAATGCAAAGCCTAGCGCAGTCGGCCATGCTGCCCAAGCACTGATCCGCACAATGTTCGCATTCGTAGGCGCAGTGAACCGCAATATCAACGCTGGACTGAGCGATTTTGTAAGCCATAATATCTCTAAGTAGTATCTTCAACCTTTTGCAACTTACTTTATGTGGATATTAAGGTTGCTGCGTCTAGCCAATGGTATAAAATATTTTTTAGCAATCTGTGCAGATCGGAGGACAGCGATTTCATCCTGATTTCATTTTGTTATGCAGCAAACTATTGGGAGATGCAGCTGAATAATCTGCCTGTAGCTTTTCTGAACGCTCAGCAGCATGAATGGCATTTCACCTTGATTTCATTTTTCTGTGAGATTTTTAGAAGGTGAATCACGTTGTTGAACTGATGAAAACCTCTGCACCGTCCTCGCTTAAAAAGCCGTCCTCAACGGTTCACTCGCTCTCCGCAGCCTTACTCAGCCTGCTATTGATAGGGACTCCCGCCGTTTTAGCGCATGTCGGACATGGAAACGAATTTCAGGGCGGTGACTCAGCAGCAGCGCCCGTTGACGGCATTCAGGTCGATGCTGAAACCGCCAAACGAATTGGGCTGAAGGTGGAACCCGTCACCCGGCAAAAACTGGCGCTGGGCATCTCGGCAACCGGACAGATCGAAACTTCGCCCAGCCGTCGCGTCGAAGTCACTAACCCGGCGGGCGGTACGGTGGTGAAGCTATTTGTGCAGCCCGGAGATGCCGTCAAGCAAGGGCAGGCGTTGGCCGTCCTCACCAGCGCCGAACTGGCTGAACTGCGCGTCACGGCGCTGGATCGGCAGGCCGAAACCGCAGGCACGGTGCAAGAAGCCCAGACTAACCTGACGCTGGCGCAGCAGAACTATCAGCAGCAGCAGCAGATTGCCCAGACCGATATTGCCCAGGCCAAAACCGAGCTGCGGGTGGCGCAAGAGCAGTATGACCGCGACCAGGAGCTAGCGACACAGGGCGCATTGCCGCGACGAGGTTTTTTAGAATCAGAAGCTCGTCTCGCCATCGCTCGCAAAGCCCTGACCTCCGCCGAAAGCCGCCTGGATGTGTTGGAAGCTTCGGCTGACCTCAAACGCGCCCAAACTGCGGTAAAGGTGGCACAAGATCGGGCAAAGCTCAGCGCTGCCACTTATGGCACAAGGCTGAAGCAGCTCGGCGCAACGGCCAACGCGGACGGCACGATTACAATCAAAGCGCCAATTTCAGGCCGGATTGCCGATCGCGAAGTGACGCTGGGGCAGTCGGCAGAAGACGCTGGGGCAGTGCTGATGACGATTGTGGATGACCGCACGGTGCTGGCGACGGCCAATATTTACGAGAAAGATCTGAAGCAGGTGGCAGTAGGTCAGCCCGTCCGCGTCTCGGTGGCTGGATTTCCAGACCGCAGCTTTCAGGGGCGCGTGTCGGTCGTGGGTGCGGTGGTGGAGGGCGAAACGCGGGTTGTCCCGGTCAAAGCTGAATTAGATAACTCAGACGGGGCGCTGAAACCGGGGATGTTTGCCGAAATGGAAGTTGTCACCAACCGCGCCTCAGAGCCAGTGCTGGCGATTCCGCGCTCGGCGCTCACCGAAGTGAACGGCAAGCAGATGGTCTATATCCAAAACGGCAGCGCCTATCAGGCTGTAGAAGTCACGCTGGGTAAAACAGCAGGTGACTTGATTGAGATACAGAAAGGTCTGTTTGAAGGAGACATGATTGTGACCCAGCGCGCCAATCAGATCTACGCTCAGTCTCTACGCGGCGGCACAACCGCTCCTGAAGCAGCTCCTGAAACGGCAGCAAGCGCAGAAACGGCAGGTACGCCTGGGTGGATGCTCTTGCTGGGCGGCAGCGCCATTGCCGCCGTCACCTTTGCGGCAGGTCGGGCGAGCCGTCGTCGCGGTTCCTCAGCTCCGCACTATAGCCCTGAGTCCTATGCTGGCAATGGTACAGATGCTATCGGCATTAGGCCAGAGGCAGAAGATGCTGATCCAGTTCGTCAGTCCCATTAGATCTCAAAAAGAATGCTCAATGCAATTTTGAAATGGTCAATTGTCCAACGATGGCTAGTAGTCATTGGCGCAGTTTTGATCACATTTTTGGGACTGTACAACCTCACCCAAATGCCGCTAGATGTCTTCCCAGACTTTGCGCCACCGCAGGTCGAAATTCAAACCGAAGCGCCGGGACTCGCGCCTGAAGAAGTCGAAGCGCTGATTACGCTGCCGATTGAAAGCGCAGTGAACGGTACGCCGGGAGTCGAGGCGGTGCGATCTTCCTCAGCGGTCAGCATTTCAGTGGTAAGGGTGATCTTCAAATGGGGTACAGATATTTATCAGGCGCGGCAGCTCGTAGCCGAACGGTTGCAGCAGGTGCAGTCCAAGCTGCCAGATGGCGCAGAGATCCCGCAGATTTCGCCCATTTCTTCGCCCATTGGCACGATCTTGATGTATGCTTTCACGGCTGAAGCCACGCCTGCAATGGAAGTGCGGCGATTGGTAGATCGCGATGTCACCAATCGGCTACTGGCAATTCCCGGTGTCTCTCAGGTGATCGCCTACGGCGGCGATGTGCAGCAGTATCAGGTGTTGGTTGATCCAAAACGGCTAGCGGCGTTTAATCTATCTTTGCAGGCTGTGACCGAAGCAGCGGCAGCAGCAAACGCAAATGCAGCAGGCGGCTTTTTGACCACGCCTGATCAGGAGCTAATCATCCGAGGGGTGGGGCGACTCGACTCGATTGATCAGCTGAAAGCTTCAGTGATTACAGCGCGGGATGGCAAACCTGTACTGCTGGGCGATGTGGCAGAAGTCAAGATTGGAGCAGCCTTGAAGCGAGGCGATGGCAGTGTTAACGGCCAACCTGCGATCATTCTGGTGGTCAATAAGCAGCCGCTAAACGATACGCCGACGGTGACGCGGGCAGTTGAACGAGCGATGGCAGAAGTGAAATCATCACTACCTAAAGATGTGATGGTAACTGAAACATTCCGACAGGAAAACTTTATCGAAGCCTCAATCGAAAACGTGCTGGGTTCGCTGCGCGACGGGATTATTATCGTCTCGATTATTCTGCTGCTTTTTTTGATGAACTGGCGAACGGCGGTGATTACACTGAGCGCAATTCCGCTGTCGATTTTGATGGGTATGTTGATTCTCAATCTGTTCGGACAGGGAATTAACACGATGACGTTGGGCGGACTGGCGGTAGCCATTGGCTCAGTAGTGGATGACTCGATTGTGGATATGGAAAATGCCTATCGCGGTCTCAGAAAAAATCAGCTAGCGGGTACGCCCGTGCATCCCTTTAAGGTGGTTTACGATACGTCGGTTGAAGTGCGCGTCAGCGTCATTTTCTCAACGGTGATTATTGCAGTCGTGTTTGCCCCAATTTTTAGCCTGACGGGCGTAGAAGGCCGGATTTTTGCGCCGATGGGGATTGCCTATCTGGTCTCGATCTTGGCCTCAACGCTGGTGGCCATGACGCTCTCTCCAGCGCTATGCGCGATCCTGCTAGCAAACCGCCCGCTGCCCAGCGATGAAACCTGGGTAGCCACCGCTTCGCAGTGGCTCTATCGCCCTGCGCTCAACTTTGCAATGCGTCGCGCCAAAATTGTCCTGATGATTGCGGCAGCGGCTTTAGTGGCATCGCTGATTCTATTCTCTAGCCTGGGGCGAGTGTTCTTACCTGAATTCCAGGAACCATCTCTCGTCAATACCATGCTGCAATATCCGGGAGTCTCCCTTGAGACTACGAATCAGTCTGGGCTGGCGATGCAGGAGGCATTAAAAGACGACCCGCGCTTTACCAGCGTGCAGCTACGAGCCGGTCGTGCGCCTGGAGATGCTGATGCGGGAGGCGTGAATTTGGGGCATCTAGACGTGGAGCTAAGCCAAAAAGGCTTAAAAGACAGAGAGGCGGCGATTGAAAAGATCCGCGAAGAATTTGCCCGGATTCCGGGGATTGCACCCAGCGTGGGCGGGTTTATTACACACCGGATGGATGAGGTATTGTCAGGAGTACGAAGTGCGATTGCGATTAAAATCTTTGGTTCTGACTTGGCTGAACTGCGCTCGATTGGTCGTGAAGTAGAGGCAGCAATCAAAGATATCGATGGCTTGGTAGATCTACAGCTTGAGCCACAGGTGCCCGTCCGCCAGGTGCAGATTCAGTTTGATCGGGCGGCGGCGGCTCGATATGGCCTGACGGTCGGGCAGATTTCTGAAATCGTGGAAGTGGCGCTAAATGGCCGAGTGGTTTCTCAGGTTCTGGAGCAGCAGCAGCTGTTTGATCTGTTGGTTTGGCTCAAAGATGACGCTCGAAACGACTTGAGCGCGATCCGCAATTTACTCATTGACACGCCTACAGGCCAAAAAATTCCGTTAGCGCAGGTGGCTCAAATTGATTATGGCACAGGCCCCAATACCATCAACCGAGAGAATGTATCCCGACTGATTGTGGTTTCAGCCAACGTGGCCAAACGCGATCTCGGCTCAGTTGTGGTAGATGTGCAGGCCAAAGTAAAAGCAGCGGTACCGCTACCTGCTGGCTACTATATTCAGTATGGTGGACAGTTTGAGTCAGAGCAGCGAGCCAGCCGGAATCTGCTGATATTCGGCGGATTGGCGATTGCTGTCATTTCGGTGCTAATGTATTTTGCGGTTAAATCTGTGCCTGCAATGTTGATGATTATGATTAACCTGCCGCTGGCGTTGGTGGGCGGCATCTTCTCAATTGCCTTGGCGGGCGGCATTGTCTCGGTGGCCTCTCTGGTTGGTTTCATCACCCTCTTTGGGATAGCCACCCGCAATGGCCTGCTGCTGGTCGATATTTATAATCAAAAGCTGGCGCAGGGAATGCCGCTCCAGCAGGTAATCCTGGAAGGCTCAACAGAGCGCCTGGTTGCCATTTTAATGACCGCCTTAACTTCCGCACTGGGCATGGTGCCGCTGGTGATTGGCACTGGAGCGGGCAAAGAAATCTTGCAGCCTTTGGCAGTTGTTGTGCTGGGCGGACTGTTCACCTCAACAGCGCTGACGCTGCTGGTATTGCCTGCTCTGTATTCGCAGTTTGGGCGGTTCATGATTGCCAAAGCAGTAGTTGTTAATCCAAGCGATTCAGCGACCAGTCAAGATGCTAGAGAGTTTCTTCCCGATTCACTGTAGTACATAACCGGATTTATTTTCAATTTGTTCTAATGTTCTCAAAAACTCCAAGGATCGTATCTATGAAATTCAATCAAGCTGCTGTAATGACTCTAGGTTTTGGTCTATTCGCTTTAACGAGCTGCGCGGGTGGCAGCAACCAAGCGACGACTGAGGCCAGCCCTGCCGCCCCGGTCGAAAGCAGTCCGCTCGCCAGTGCTCCAGCTCCAGAAGCACCCGCAATGGCCAAGGCAGATACTCACGGCGGACAGGGCGGACAGGTGATTGAATCAGGGCCTTATCACCTAGAATTCGTGCCTGGGGCAGAAGCCAGCGGCACGCACCTCGATTTCTTTTTGCAAAAGGGCGACAGCCACGAACCGATTCCAGATGCCAAAGTGACTGCTCAGGTGCAGCTACCAGATGGGACAGAACAATCGCTGGATATGAGCTATGATGCTAGCGGTAAGCACTACACTGTTTTGCTGCCCTCCACAGCAGCCGGAGAATACAAAGTAGCCGTTCTGTCTGACATTGGCGGTGAAAAAGTGAACGGACGCTTTACGTTTACAAAGTAAGTTCTACGCCGATGAACACTCCTTCTCACTGGATTATGACGGCTGCCCTAGACAAGGCATTTCCCAGGGTGCCGATTGTCAAGTCGGCTTTTTTGTTTGGCTCAATTGCTCCCGACATCGCGCTTTGGCTTTTGTCCATCGGCAGCCTGATCTACTACCAGCTAATCTTGGGCTGGACAGCAGAAGCGGCGGGGCGGCTAATGTTCGACGAGCTATTTTTCCACAACCCAGTTTGGATTACCTTGCATAACTGCCTGCATTCTCCAGTGATGCTGTTCATCGGCTTAGCAATGGTCTGGAAGAAGCGCCGAAATATCAACTCTCGCGCCCGCTGCCTGTTCTGGTTCTTGATCGCCTGCCTATTTCATTCTGGCGTAGATATCCTCACCCATGTAGACGATGGCCCTTTGCTGTTCTTTCCCTTCGACTGGGAAACCCGCTTTCATAGCCCCATCAGCTACTGGAACCCTAATTATTACGGCAGAGAATTTCAGCGTTTTGAATTGGCCTTGAACAGCATACTTCTAGCTTATCTTTTGAAAGACTGGGTTTACCAGTGCATTCGCCAGCTTAAGTGGTTCTCTCCAGGATGAAACTCCATGAAAATTTTGCTAGTCGAGGATGAACCCGATTTAGGCCGTGCGATTCAGCAAGCCCTCAGCCGCGAAAAATATGTGGTGGACTGGGTGCAAGATGGCTATGCAGGCTGGGATTACCTCGATAGCCGCTGGGCAGGCTACAGGATGGCGATTTTCGACTGGCTGCTGCCGGGACTCACAGGCATTGAGCTATGCAAACGGCTGCGCCAGAGCAAAAGCCCATTGCCCGTGCTGATGCTGACCGCCAAAGACAGTATGGCCGACAAAGTAGCAGGTCTAGATGCCGGAGCCGATGATTATCTAGTGAAGCCGTTTGGCATGGCGGAGCTGTTGGCGCGCCTGCGAGCCTTGCAGCGGCGCTCCCCCCAACCCTACAGCCAAAACCTGCAACTCGGTCGGCTAACGCTGGACTATGCCACCTCGACAGTTTCAGTGCAGATGGGGCAGCAATCTGAAGTGGTGCATCTGACGGCCAAAGAGTTTCAGCTCTTGGAGCACTTTATGCGGCATCCGCAGCAAATTGTCAGTCGCGACCAGATGATGAACGCGCTCTGGGAAGTGCAGGCCGAACCCGCCAGCAATGTCGTTTCGGCTCAGATCCGACTGTTGCGGCGCAAGCTAGCAGACTATGATTGTGATGGGCTGATCGAAACAGTCTATGGCTTGGGATATCGCTTTAACTTGACTTGAGCAGCCGAAAAAATGCACCAGAATCAGCTGTTTAACTGGACTCGCTTTAAGCTCGCAGGCTGGTATTCTGGCGTGATGGGGCTGATTCTCTGCGCGTTTGGCTTTACGGTCTATAACGTGATGGCGCAGGCGCACTGGTATGGCATAGACCAGGAGTTGGAAGTTGTTTCAGGCACATTACACGATGCACTGGAACCAAATCTGACTCAACCTGGCGTGATTGACCTCACGGCTCAAAACTTGTTGCCTAGTCTTTGCATTATAAATACAGGCTGCGATACTCAAGCCGTTGCCCAACGCCATATTCTAGGCGTGATGCAGAAAGAAGGCTACTATCTGCGGTTTCTCAATCCGGCTAAGCAAGCTGTAGCCACGATAGGCGATCGTCCAGAACATCTAATTTCGCAGCCCCAAGAGAATTGGCAAACTCTGGAAGACAGAACTGGCACTCGTTACCATCAGGTTTCTTTGGCGCTGAAAAACAAAGACGGCCAGTTCTGGGGCTATCTAGAAGTCGGGCGTTCGCTCAAGGAGTTTGACGATCATTTGCTGACGCTCAAGTGGCTGCTGCTGGTTAGCTTGCCGCTGACGCTGCTGCTGGTGGCGCTAGCGAGCTGGTGGCTGGCTGGGCTAGCGATGCGTCCGGTTTACCAGTCTTATGACCAGATTCAGCAGTTTACTGCCGATGCCGCGCATGAGCTGCGAACGCCGCTGGCCGCAATCCGCGCGACCGTTGAATCGACGCTGCAAACGTCAGAATTATCTGAAGCAGAGTCACGCAGCACGCTGCAAATTGTCGAACGCCAAAACAACCGCCTCTCACAGTTGGTGCAGGATTTACTGCTGCTCTCGCGGATGGATATGCAGCGAGCCATCCCCAAACAGCAGCCCTGCTGCCTGAACGATTTGATCGGCGATTTGATCGAAGAGTTGGCCGCTTTGGCAATGGCTGCGAATATTGTGCTAGATGCAAAACAGCCGCTTCAGGAACTCTATGTATCAGGTGACGAAGAGCAGCTCTATCGTCTGCTGGCAAACCTAGTGACGAATGCAATCCAATATACGCCTAAAGGCGGCTTTGTAATGGTTTTTCTAGAACGAGAGGACGGCTTTGCGTTACTCAAAGTTCAGGATACTGGAATCGGTATAGCTGCTGCCGATCAAGCCCAGATCTTCAATCGATTTTACCGAGTCCAAAGTGATCGCTCTCGCACGACAGGCGGATCGGGCTTGGGCTTAGCGATTGCTCAAGCCATCACTAAAGCGCATCAGGGCAGCATTCAGGTGCAGAGCGAACTCGGCAAAGGCAGCAGTTTCACGGTGCGTCTGCCGCTGCTCAAACAGAATTTAGCCTGAAAGCCAGATCGCTTTAGTGCGGGTTACATAATCGAATCAGGATTGTGACAAATATTGTGACAAATATCGGCATCAGCTACTAGCGATTTTGCTGGTACATTTTGCTCAAAGGAGTTAAAACCAGCATGAGTAAAGCCCTATGGTCATTCAAGCAAGCGAAAACAGGTATGCGGAGCGGCTAATGAGAACAATAAATGTTTCAAAAAATGTTTCAAAATAAGAATTGATGAGCATATCTGGCAGCAGGATCTGGCATCTGGTGTAAAGTAAAAGACTCTATGAGACGATAAACGCTATAAGCTCTGACCTGAAGAAAATGGCACAAGATCAACAACCTACTGTAGTGATTACGGGCGCATCCTCCGGCGTTGGCCTCTATGCCGCCAAGGCGCTGGCGCGAAAAAACTGGCATGTGGTGATGGCCTGCCGCGATTTGGCCAAAGCCGAAGGGGTGGCGCAGTCGGTGGGCATTCCCAAAGCTGCCTATAGCCTGATGCAGATTGACCTGGGTGATCTATCCAGCGTCCGCAGCTTCGTAGAGAGCTTCAGAGCCAGCGGTAAATCGCTAGATGCGCTGGTCTGCAATGCCGCAATCTATATGCCGCTGCTGAAGGAGCCGCTCTATAGTCCCGACGGCTACGAGCTGAGCATGGCCACCAATCATCTGGGGCATTTTCTGCTCTGCAATCTGCTGCTGGACGATTTGAAGCGAGCGACTGCCCCCCGGCTGATCATTCTAGGAACCGTCACCCACAACCCGGACGAGCTGGGCGGCAAAATTCCGCCGCGCCCGGACTTAGGCAATTTTGAAGGCTTTGCAGCAGGGTTCAAAGCGCCGATTTCAATGGCTGACGGCAAAAAATTTGAACCCGTCAAAGCCTACAAAGACAGCAAGGTCTGCAACGTGCTGACAATGCGCGAACTGCACCGCCGCTACCACGACAGCAGCGGCATTGTGTTTAGCTCACTCTATCCGGGCTGCGTGGCCGATACGCCGCTGTTTCGCAACCACTACCCGCTGTTTCAGAAGATTTTCCCCTGGTTTCAGAAGAACATTACCGGCGGCTATGTCTCGCAGGAGCTGTCTGGCGAGCGGGTGGCAATGGTGGTGGCTGACCCAGAATACGCGCAGTCGGGCGCTTACTGGAGCTGGGGCAACCGCCAGAAAAAAGACGGCAAATCGTTTGTGCAGAAGGTGTCGCCCCAAGCCCGCGACGACGAGAAGGGCGAGCGGATGTGGGAGCTGAGCGCTCAGCTCGTTGGCCTCAGCTAAATCACGCATTTTGCGGAAGGGGCATCAATGCGAAGATTTTTGGGGCGGAGATTTTTGGAGCGAAGATCTTTAGAACCGCTGACGGTGGCGCTGGCGGCAGTTTTTTGGCTGAGCCTGCTGGCTCCTCTGCCTGCCCAAGCTCCAGCCAACGTTGCGGTAGGACGTTTGGGCGCAGTCGCCTCGGTCGATGCCCGCGCCTCGCAAATCGGGATTGACGTGCTGAAGGCGGGCGGCAACGCAATTGATGCAGCGGTGGCGACTTCGGCGGCTCTGGGCGTGGTGGAGCCGTTTTCGACCGGGATTGGCGGCGGCGGCTTTATGC
>CASBQH010000387.1 GCA_949127695.1 Synechococcales cyanobacterium PMM_0073 | reverse complement strand
GTATATGCCCGTCTGTGGTCTGATCAGGCTGGTTGCTGCTTGGCTTGGCGCTCAGGCTCGCTAAGCTGATTGCCTGCTCTCCGTCAGCCCCCAATCGAGCGCGCGATGGATCGGCTCGATAAAATCGCTCAAATACATGAGGCAGGGCTTTTTCGGGGAATCCTGAACCTTGGTCAATCACCTCTAGATAGAGCCATGCTGAGCTAGGCGGTGACTGTATTAATGACTCTGGCGATGACTCTGGCTCGGTGAGTTCAGCCGCAGGCTCAAGCCTCAGTTTGATCTGAATAGAGCGATGCGGCGGGCTGTACTTAATGCTGTTGTCGAGCAGATTGATTAGCAGTCGGTGCATTCGCGGTTCGTCTGCCTGCAAAATCAGCTGATCAGGGCCGCAGTAGTCCAGATCTAGCGCTTTGCGGCGGGCGAGCGGCTCCAGACTATGCCAGACAGACTGAATTAAGCCGACTAGCTCAACGGGGCGCAGCTCTAAGTTCCGCAGCGTGCCGCGCTGGATCTGACTTAAATCCAGCAGATCCTGCACCAGCTTGCTCAGGCGCAGCGTTTCGTTAATGAGGCGATCCACCCAACTCCGCAGGCTGGGGTCTAGCCGAGTTTGCAGGGTTTCGGCCACCAGGCGAATGGAAGTCAAGGGCGTTTTCAGCTCATGCGCCAAGTCAGAAGTCCAGCGATCCCGCTGCTGAATCAGCGCCACAATTTCCTGGCGGTTTTCTAAGAAAATGCCAATTTCGCGGTTGGGCAGGGGCAGTCCGTATGCCCGTAGACTCAGCGCCGACTGCTGCGAGAGATGGGTGGGGTCAGCGCTCATGGGGTAGAACGTCCAGCTGCTCTGACAAGACTGCTCTGCATCTCGCGTCTGTTCAATCAGGGCATCTAGCTCGTAAGAGCGCACCAGTTCTAGCAGCAGGCGCGGTTTTGAGCCAGAGATTTCGGGGATACCCAAGATTTGGCAAGCCTGTGAATTGCACCAGAGCAGACGATTTTCGTCATCTACCTGCAAATAGCCAACCGGCGCAGCCTGCAAAATCTGCCGCAGCTGTGCTAGCTCTAACCCCATCTCCTGCTGCTCGCGGCGCTGCTGAGCAATCGCCAGCGAAATTTGCGAGGCCAGCGGAAAGGGTGACTGGTCGGTATTGACCTCCAGCTTGCTCAGAATTTGCTTAAACCGCGCATTCAGCCTCTGACGCTGCCAGAACAGCAGCAGTAGACCCACTGCGAGTCCCAGGAAGAAATCTGCGATGGCCACGGCTATGATGTGGGGTGAACCTCAAGGCGCTTGCCCTTTGGCCTGTCACTACTAGATTAGCCGTAATTTGTGGCGCTAGCCGAATCGGTAGCCAAATCCTCTGACGGTGAGCAAATACTCAGGGCGGCTGGGATCAAGCTCTAGCTTTTCGCGCAGCCAGCGAATATGTACATCCACCGTTTTGCTGTCGCCCATAAAGTCTGGTCCCCAAATCCGCTCAATCAGCTGCTCGCGTGACCAGACGCGGCGCGGATTGGCCATAAATAGCTCCAAAATCCGAAACTCCTTGGGCGAGAGGCTGGCTTCTGCGCCCCGGATGATGACTCGGCATTCTTGCGGGTAGAGCACAATTTCGTGAAACTTCAGAGTCGGCTCCTGCGCCTGCATTTGCGAGCGCTGATGCCGACGCAGCAAAGCCCGACAGCGAGCAATCAGCTCTCGCATCCCAAAGGGCTTGGTCAGGTAGTCGTCAGCTCCCACCTCTAGACCCACGACTCGGTCGGTTTCGGTGCCCTTGGCGCTTAGCATCAAAATGGGCACGGTGCTGCCTTCATGCCGAATCAGCCGACAGAGATCCAGGCCGTTCACATAGGGCAGCATTAAATCTAGAATAATCAGATCGAGCGCCATTGCCTCAGCCGGATTGCTAGCTCCAGCTTTGGCCGCTAGCTCCAGCCCTTTGCGCCCATCTTCAGCCGTCAATACTTCGTAGCCTTCTTCAGCCAGCGCTAGCGCCACCGTTTCGCGAATCAGCTCCTCGTCTTCAACAACCAAGACTCGCCCCAGCCTCACCTCTGGCTGAAATCTAGCGGCCTCTGGCGTCATTGTGAGTGGCATAAAATCCTGCCTTTCAGCACTTCAAGCTCATGGTAGCAGAATGCCATCGCTCTGCTGAACCCTGAGCCAAATCAAATCGCATTTTTAACTGTTATTGAAGATACAAATATCTAATATTTTGTTTTGGGAAATTTACTGACCGCAGCAGCGATCGATCCCGAGGCTCTCTAGCAGCAGATCGCTGACGGCGTTAGCAATGGCAAATTCGCTGTAAAAGCTCTTGGAAAAATCAAACGCCTGCATTTCGGTGACAATTGCAATGACCAGTGAGCCAAGATCATTTTCGCCCTCCATCCGCTGCCGCACAAACACCTGAGCCGCCCGCTCGGCAATGCTGTGATTCACAACTTCTGGCAAAAATTCTTGATCTAGCCAATGCTGAAGGCTCGCGCAGAGCCACTGCCCTTCTTGCTGCGGATTTTGGGCGGCGGGGAGGGTGATGGCTTGAATTGGCTCAGCCATGGTCTAGCTCACACATAGTCTGGCTCACACATAGTCTGGCTCGCAATTGTTGCTATGTTTATTCTCAGCATATCGTCAGTTCGGCCAAGTTTTTAGCTTAAAAATTTGGTGTAGTTGTCAAAATACCGCTTCAGGACTCAAGGCGTGATCCGCTCTTCTGATATTTCCAGCATTATCCAAGGCTACGCCAGCGGCTATTTTCTGATGGCCAATGACAGCAACTCTCGACTCGACTGGTATTCGAGCCGCGAACGTGCCCTGATCCCGCTAGACGACCGCTTTCGCTACCCGCGTTCACTACAGCGAGCGATCAACCAAAATCGGTTCACAACGGCGATTAACCGCGACTTTGAAGCGGTCGTGGCAGGCTGCGCCAACCGAGAGAGCACCTGGATCTCAGGCGAACTCCGCGAAATTTATCGGGCGCTGCATCAGGCTGGCTGGGCCTACAGCTTTGAAACTTGGCAGGGCGACCAGCTCGCAGGCGGCATATTGGGGCTGGCGATTGGCGGCGCGTTTATTGGCGAATCAATGTTCTACCAAATTCCAGAAGGCTCAAAGGTGGCGATGGTGAAGCTGGTTGAGCATCTGCGAAGCCGCAATTTTCTGCTGTTTGATGCCCAAATGACCAACCCGCATCTGAAGCGATTTGGCGCTTATCTTGTTTCGCAGCAAGCCTATCAGCCGCTGCTAGAGCAAGCACTGCGCCGTCCCTGTTCGCTGCTCTAAACCTCTGCGGCTAATTTTTCTGAACTGCCGCTCGCCGCACGGCCAGCAGACTGCCCAACAGCCCGACTGAGCAACCCAGCGTCAGCAGCGCCAGTGGCAGCAGCAGCGTTTGAGCTGGCCGCAGCTGCAAGCCCCCCGTCAAATATTTGACAAACTCAGACTGCTGCGGCAGCAGTCTGGCCAAAAAACTCTGCACGCCCAGAATCAGACTCCAGGCAATCAGCGCTCCCACTAGCCCTAGCACCAGCCCCTGCAAAATAAACGGCAGATAGATCCAGGTGGTGGTGGCTCCCACCAGCTGCATCACCTCAATCTCGCGCCGCCGCGCCATCACAATCAGCCGAATGGTGGTCATGGTCACGGTCACGGCAGTCAGCGTCAGCGCCGTCACCAGCCCTAAGCTCAGCCAGCTCAGCCCCTGATTCAACTGACCAATCCGCTGCACGGCCTCATCGACATACTGCACCAGATCGACGCCTTTGACCTGCCGCAGCTGTTGAGCCAGTCCCGTCACGGCCTCAGCTCGTCCTGCCTTCACCTTCAGCTCGTCCACCAGCGGATTGCCGCTCAGCTGGGCGGTGGCTCCCTCCAGCCCAGACTGCCCCATCTCGCGGATCAAATTCTCCCAGGCGACTTCTTTAGAGAGCGGCGTTACGGCCACCACGTCCGGCATGGCAGCAACTGCGGCCTGCAAATCTGCGGCCTGCACGCCCGTATCCAGATAGACCGACAGCTCCAGCTGACTGCCAAACTGGTTCAGCAAGCCCTCCACCTGCCAGGAAGCTTGCAGGCTGACGCCAAACAAAAACAGCAGCACTGTCACGGTACTCACCGCCGCCCAGTTCATCCAGCCGCCGCGCTTTAGCCCCAGCAATGTCTCTCGCAGCAAATAGTCTGATTTGGTTAAAACTTGCAGCACGCTCAACTTCCCTCACCCATCTGCCAGATTTTGCTTTGCACCAGAGCGTGAATTATAGCTCGCTGCGTAAAAACAGCTAGATTTTTGGGCTGTGATCTCAACTGGCGATCGAGCCGAGCCGATTTTTGTCAGTATTTGTTCAGTAGATTTTGCAGCAGTGGGGGATTCGGTCATGAAGATCAGCTGAAGGAGCCGTGTAAATACCAGCTTGAAACCAGCTTAAAAACCTGTTCAGATCTGTGTTTTCCGAGTGCAATCTTGAAAGTATTTTTTATTAGTAAATTAGCCTTGACTCCGCTAAATTACTGAGGTGAATTCCAGCTAGTTTTTTGAATCATAAGTACAGAGACGCAGCTCCATTCATCTGTCTTAGGGATTTCGATCTATGAAACTCAGCAACGCAGTTAAAGCTACACTCAGCGCCACCGCTCTACTCTTTGCCTTTACCGCTCAGCAAGTCCAGGCGGGCACGCTCCACAAGGGCTGGAACTACTCAATTGACTCGTTTAATGACGGCACAGAAGGCAATGTGATTGGGGCAAAGAGCAAGTTTGAATTTTATGGCATGGCCTACAAACAAACCAAAGACAAGGTTTACTTTGCGATCAATTCTAATTTGAGCCTAGATGGCTATAAAGACAAAAACTCGCTCAACGGCAGCATTAGCTATGGCGATCTGTTTTTGAACTTTGCCAAGCCCGGTGCTTCAGCTCCGCCCGCTAGCTTCAGTGGCGGCAACCTCCAAGGCATCCGGTTTGACAGCACCAACGACAGCCAGTTCACCAAAACCACAACTCAAGTCACGGGAACGGGCAAAAAGCAAAAAACTGTCACGACCACCTCAAAATACACGCCTGAACTGGGACTCTACAACAACGTGACTGCCACCAGCCTCACCACCAGAAACTCGGGCTACAAGACCATGCAGCAACATGCCGACACGATCAAAAAGCTAGGCGGCGTTGATTCTTACGGCGATATGCCCGTCAGCACCAGCTACTTTGGCGACAACAGCAAAACCGCTGCCCCCACCCACATGACCGCTGGCAGCTTCCTAGGCGGCATTCAAATGCTGAGCAACTTTAAAGGGCTGGGGCTAGATTTTGGCAACTTTAACGCCGTGGGTAGCCAGACCTTTGGGTTCAGCGTCGATCGCTCCTTCCTGAACAATGGCCAGAACGGCAGCTTTATTGCCAACCTGTTTGCCGAATGTGGCAATGATGGCATGGTGCTTTCCGGCGAACTGAAAGATGTGCCCGAGCCTTCAATTGTGGCGGGTCTAGCGGTCGTGGGTCTGCTGGTGGCTCAGCGTCGTCGCCGTCAGCTGGCTTAACGCTGAGGCTGGACGGTAGAAATTAAGCTGGCGTTGAGGTTTAATCACTTTGACGCCAGCTTTTTGCGGTCTAAGCCAGAATTCTCAGCCCGGAATGGCTACGATTTAGCAGCTGAAGTTAGCTAAGATGTTAGAACTCCTCAAGAAGTTTATTTTTATCTGCGGGCGAACTCATGACAGCTCAAGTTCTGGTTGAAAAAAAGAAATTAGCAAAAGCGCCATTAGAACTGCATTACTTGGGCGACCGGGTACTGCGTCAGCCCGCCAAGCGCGTCACCAAAATCGATGATGAAATTCGGCTGCTGGCGCGCCAAATGCTGCAAACGATGTATAGCGAAGAAGGAATTGGGCTGGCGGCTCCGCAGGTGGGCGTCAACAAGCAGCTAATTGTAATCGACTGCGCCCCTGACAAGCCCGAAGCGCCGGTGCTGGTGCTAATCAACCCCACGATTACCAAAACCGGCGGCAAAGCCTGCGTGATTCAAGAAGGCTGTCTCAGCATTCCGCAGGTCTATCTAGACGTGACTCGCCCCGAAACTATTGAAGTTGCTTTTAAAGACGAGCAGGGCAGACCCCAAAAGCTGGTTACAGACGGGCTGCTGGCTCGCGTCATTCAGCATGAAATGGATCACCTCAACGGCGTTATGTTCGTCGATCGGGTCGAAAATACGCTCTCCCGCAATCAGGAGCTGAGCAAGTATGGCTTTGCCGTGGGAGCCGTCAAGCCCTTTTAGCAAGCATCCGGCAAACCTCAGGCTCATCCCAGTCTGGCTGAACGTCTAGTTTTGTGGTTTTATATAAGCTCTATAGGACATTTAATCTGCAAGGAGAAAGGTCGTCAGTGACTCCAAAAAGCGGTGTGCTGTTAGCAGGTTCTTGTGTCGCGGCAATTGCGGCAGTGGGTTCAATTTTTGAGCTATCTTCGGGGCAGCCGCAGCTGGGCGGTTGGATCACGGGGATTATTTTGTTCCTGGCTGTGCCTTTGACGGGAATTTGTTTCTATGCCGCAGTTCAGGACGCTAGAGCCAATCAGTAAGCCAATCAGTAAGCCAATCAGTAAGCCAATCAGTAAGCCAATCAGTAAGCCAATCAGTAAGCC
>CASBQH010000386.1 GCA_949127695.1 Synechococcales cyanobacterium PMM_0073 | reverse complement strand
GCTTGGTCAACAGACATCAACAGCACTCAGCGCGGCGTAGATTGGCAGATGAAGGTCGGAGATGCTCGATGCAAACTCATTTCTGTTTACCCTAAAATCAAGGACTGACGCTGCACTAGCCTGTTTTCTAATTTTTCAGCTAGATATCCGGGCAAAAGCGAGCGCTATTTTATGGTTGCTCTATGGTTGAACTATGGCAATTTCAGGAGGCTGATTTATGGACAAGCTGACGCATTATCCGATGGTAATTGGCGAGAACCTAGTCACGACCGGCAGCGAAGATCTGATTGAACCGGCGACGGGCAGACCCTTTGCCACCGTAGCGCTGGGTAACAAGACAGATGTTGAGCAGGCAGTGTTGGCTGCGAAAGCCGCTCAAACCAGCTGGGCAGCGCTCTCCTATGGCGAACGCAGCGCGGCGCTGATGCAGCTAGCCGATGCGCTAGAAGCCAAAAGCGAAATGTTGGCGGAGCTGGAGAGCCGGAATGCGGGCAAGCCGACCAAGCTGACAATCGGCGGCGATATCCCATTTGCGATTGACAACCTGCGCTATTTTGCGGCAGCGGTGCGGCGACAGGAAGGCTCGGCGGCGGGCGAATATGTCGGCGGCTACACCAGCTTTACCCGCCGCGAGCCGGTTGGCATCGTCGGCGCAATCACGCCCTGGAACTACCCGTTTATGATGGCGATTTGGAAGCTAGGGCCGGCTCTGGCGGCTGGCAATGCTGTGGTGATCAAGCCTGCGCCCAACACGCCCATTACGACGATTGAGCTAGCCAAAATTGCCCTAGAGTCAGGTTTTCCAGCAGGCTTAATTAACGTGGTGACGGGCGGCGCTGAGGTGGGCGAAGCGATCTGCACCCACCCTGATATTCGGATGGTTAGCTTTACCGGCAGCACCCGCACCGGCCAGCGGATTGCCGAGTTGGCCTGCCCGATGGTGAAGCGGGTGACGCTAGAGCTAGGCGGCAAAGCGCCGTTCGTGGTGTTTGCTGATGCCGATATTGAGGCGGCAGCTAGAGGGGCAATTCCAGCCTGCTACATGAACTCTGGCCAAGACTGCACGGCGGCCACCCGCATCTATGTGCAGGATGCCGTATTTGACCAGTTTCTGACCCGCTTTAGTGAGCTGAGCCGCAGCCTGCGAGTCGGTGATCCGTTTGACTCAGCCACCGACCTTGGCCCGCTCGCCAGCCAAGCCCATCGGCTGAAGGTGCATGGCATGGTGGAAGAGGCGCGGCAGCAGGGCGTTAAGGTGGCCATCGGCGGCAGCTTGCCAGCGGGCGAAGGCTTCTACTATCCGCCGACAATTTTGGTGGATGCGCCCCAAGACTCAAACTGCGTCCAGCAAGAGATCTTTGGCCCAGTCGCCGTGGTCAATCGCTTTACCGAGGAAGCGGATGCCGTGCAGCTGGCTAACGATACGCCCTATGGCTTGGCGGGCAGCGTTTGGACGAGCAATGTTCAATGTGCCATGCGGATGGTAGCAGCAATGGACTGCGGCACGGTTTGGGTCAACGACCACCTGCCAATTGCCAGCGAGCAGCCGCACGGCGGCTTCAAGCAGAGCGGCATCGGCAAAGACATGTCGTACTATGCGCTTGAAGAATATACCGTCGTGAAGCATGTGATGCTGGAGCTGACGGGCGAGGCCAAGAAGGCTTGGCATGCGGTGGTATTTGACGGCTAGATTCGGTTTATTTGGCCTATTCGGCCTATTCGGCCTAGTCGGCCATCTGCTCCTGCAAAGTCTGCTCCTGCAAAGTCTGCCATCCGGCCTGCCAGAGCGCCGGGTCTTTGAGCTGCTGGGCGTTGAGCCAAAATCGGACGCTGGGGTCGCAGGCAGCAATCATTTCGGCGAATACCCAGCGCCCCTCATTTTTGCGGTTGACCACCTGGAAATGCCGCCAGCCCCAGGTGGTTTGCTGCGAAGTCCACTTAGAACCAACTAGATAGGGAAATTTCTGTTTCTTTGGCATAACTTGGCATCACAGATACGGCAAACTCAATTCGCTACAAGCAGAAGGTTATTCCTACTTGTAACAAAAAGTAACTCAGTTGAGTGGGCTAAAAGCCAGCTGAATTGCCAATCTTGAACCGATTTGTACTGCCGGTTCACAAATGTTCGGTTATGCTGAATCCATAACAATTTCCAAAAGCAGCATCTGCATGATCTATTCAATTCAGGAGTACATCTGTAGCAGCTCACAACCAGGTTGATTAGCAGGTCTGAGGAATTTTGTTGAAGGTCGTTCTCTGCTTTGTAGCTTAAAAACGGACGCAATCTTAGGCAGTTTGTATTTCAGTTTGTTCCAGCAAGATGTCTAGAAAAGCGTGCAACTTTTGTGAGAAAAGTTACAATCGGAGAGGCTTCAGCAAATTCCGCAGGCATTGATTCCCGTTTTGGTGCTAACTCTCGGCATTTGCTGAGGACAAGCGTTTGCCTTTGGGGTAGCTATCAGCAACCTAGTCGTAGTTTTGGGAAATCTATTTACTTTAGAACTCTCAGGTACGATCCCGTAAAACAGCTCAACTAGCAGCTTGTCTGTTCTAATTTCAATTGAGTTTCATTTTGATGTAAGGAGCACGAGGAGCGCGGCATGACCCAGGCTAATGACGTACTCGAAACCCTTGAACCATCTCAGAGCAATTTGGATGAGCTTCTGGTTGAAGAGGGCAATGATCGAGACGATGTGTTTGAAGCTTCGTCTGAAGAGGAGAGCAGCAAGGCGACCCCAGCCAAAGGCGCGGCGGCTCGCCGTCGAGCGCCAGCTAAGAAGAAGCACTATACGGAAGATTCAATCCGGCTATACTTGCAGGAAATTGGTCGCATCCGGTTGCTCAGAGCAGATGAGGAGATTGAACTAGCGCGCAAGATTGCTGATTTGCTAGAGCTTGAACGCATTCGAGACAAGCTTTGCGAGCGGTTGGAGCAAGATCCCCAAGATTTTGAACTCAACCTGGAAACCTGGGCGAATGAGGTGAATCAGCCGCTGCCCAAATTCCGGCGGCGACTGCATGAGGGACGCCGTGCCAAAGAAAAAATGGTGCAGTCCAACCTGCGCTTGGTGGTATCCATTGCCAAGAAGTATAT
>CASBQH010000385.1 GCA_949127695.1 Synechococcales cyanobacterium PMM_0073 | reverse complement strand
GATCCGCAGGCTGAGCTGCTGAAGCTGATTGGCGCAGCGCAGATTGAGCAAGCCGTCGTGCGCTTAATCTATCAGGCGCGCTCTGAGCAGCTGGATCAGATTGACAGCAATGCGCTGCATCAAGCTCTCGCCCAGGCGCATACCTACAGTATCCAGGTGGAGCTGATCAGCCAGCTAGCGCGCCCGCGCCTGCCCGAGATGGGGACTGGAACCAGCGCCGACCCGATCACAGCCCTGCAAACCTATCTCAATCACCAGCCTCATTTAAATGACCTGGCCAGTGAGCTGATGGCGGCAGCTACGGCGCTGTTGGCAAACGAGCCAGCTGAGCCAGAGCAGTTGTCCAGGCAGGCCAAAGCTAGCTCAGCTCAGCTCATAGCTGAGGCCGAACCTGAGACCGCCCAGCTGCGGCTGCTCTGACCTAAATTTATACCGGGCTTAAGCCTACTGACGGCTAATAATTGAGCTGCATATATATAGACAGAAACTTTGAGGACTGCCCGCAATTTGGCTAGGGACAGCTCAGCTTCTGGCCAGAGCAGATCTAGCGCGCAACTGTGTGTGGCGTCACAGCTTCAGTGTGATTCCATACCTGCTCAGGTTACGTAAATTTACAATTGCGGCTGCATTCAGCAGGCATTGCGACCCCATTTTTTAGGCCATCTTATAGATTAACGCTTAGCTCCGCCCTCGCATCCACCGATAGCATGATCCCTTGATGAGATCCGGATGAAATTACCATAAAGTTTCCGTGAAGCTTGGCTGGAGCAGAACTGGGTCAAATCCTTACTAGGCAAAGAATACCGCCGAAAACCTCAATATAAAGCTTTCATGAAGTTAAGTCTATTTTTCAGGAATGCTGATCCCCGGCATCAAAACTTCATGCTAGTCTATTGCAGTTCCTTAGCCCGTAGTGAACATGTAACGAGTACGAGTTGGGCAGATGTCATGACAAGTTGTGTGACTGAAGCTGCTTTGCCCGCGCTCTAACTCCGTAGGTTTCTGATTTTAAGGCTAGAGGTCGAGTGCCCCAGCTTTGAGCGAGTGATCTGAGAGCTTTTCTAAGATCCGGCTCTCTCCAGAGATCTATCTCCAGGTACTATTCACGATGGATGTATGAATCAAAAACTTTTAAGCGGCCTAGCCGTAGCTCTATTGGTTTCGACGTTGGGAGTAGCGCCTTCGGGCTATGCTGACCCTGCTGAGGCCGTAGATGAATCAGGTGTGACGAATGAAAATTCCAGGGTTTCTGCTGCTGAAGCAACGCCAAACTCTGCTCTTATTGCCCACCAGCCCGGTGAGGCGGCTTCAAAGCCCGCTCAATCCCAAGCGGTGGCTCTGGACGGCAGCTCCTCAAGTATCTCTAGTACCAACCCAAGCTCGTCTGGGCTTGTGCCAGATCCTGCACCGGATGCTGAACAAGACGGCGCTGTAGAGCCAAAGGTTTCCAGTCAGGTTCAGCCTACTAGCTCGGTAGATGCATCGACTCAAACGGCTTCCAGCACTGCGCCCCAGCCTTCAGAAGCGATCAAAGTTGGCGCTCACCAGTCGCCCGCTGCATCCAGAACCGATGCCATCGCGACGCTTGAGTCTCATGCGATTCGGGGACGGCAGGCCGCGACGCTGTATGTTCGCAATATTCCAGTTCTGACTTTTTTGGGCGCTAGCGCTGATGCAGCTGCTTCCTCCAGCACCAATGCCTCTAGCCCAGCCAGCGCTCAGCCCAGCGCCGAAGTCAAAATCGCTCATGTCCAGCCAGCCAGCTTGCAAGCTGCCGCCTTGCAATCTTTGCCAACGGAGCAGCGGCCAGACCAGCTGATTCTGCCAGAAACCAGCGTGGCCGATGCGCGGGATCCGGTCTGGCGTGCCACCACCACTGCCGCTCGGCTCAATCAGCTCTACCGTGACAGCATTGATGCCAGCGAGATTAAAATCAGCTGGGACAGCGACCGACGCAAATATGTCGTTAAAGCCAGCGAGGTCGAGGTGATCGCCTTTGATGCCGACACCGTGCTGCCCGATACCGTCACCGGCAACGCAGGTGATTTACTCCAGGCCACCAATCGGATTCGCCGCCAGATGGGGAACGCTTCGCCGCTCTCCAGCATTGAAGGCGACCCCAACGGCTTTAATCAGGTGAGCTTGGGGCCAATTAGCCTGCGGGTTTCGGGCTATGCCTCTTGGTACGGCCCTGGATTTGAGGGAGCCTACAGCGCTAGCGGCGAGCGGTTTAACGCCGAAGCCCTGACGGCGGCTCATCCTTCTTTGCCATTTGGCACCCAGATTCGCGTTACCAATATGGACAACGGTGAGTCAGTGGTGGTGCGCGTTAACGACCGCGGCCCTTATGCTCACGGTCGAGTGATTGACCTCTCGGCAGGTGCGGCGCGCGTGATTGGTTTGATTCAGGCCGGAGTTGCGCCCGTCAGCCTAGAAGTGCTGGGTGCAGCCCGCTGATATCAACATAATTCAGGTTTGCTTCGGATCAACTAAGGATATTCAGGGGGCATTGCCCCCTTTTTGCTGACTAAAGCGGTGAAAATGAAAGCTGCTGTCCGGCTTTAGCCCTGGTTTTGCCCTTAGTTTTGCCCTTAGTTTTGCCCTTAGCTGATCCATGTCAATTCAGTTTAATAATCTCAATACGGTCTGGGCTGGCGTGCTGGTCGAAACGCTGGCTCGACTGGGCTTGCAGACGGCGGTGATCTGCCCTGGCTCGCGATCAGCTCCTCTGGCCGTGGCCTTTGCCCAGCATCCCGGCATTGAGGCTGTTCCAGTTTTGGACGAGCGCTCGGCGGCTTTTTGGGCGCTGGGGCTGGCGCGGCAGGGACGCGCTGCCGTTTTGCTCTGCACTTCTGGCAGCGCAGGCGCGCACTTTTATCCGGCGGTAATTGAAGCTACTGAAAGCCGGATGCCGCTGCTGATCTTGACTGCCGACCGACCGCCTGAGCTGCGCGACTGCAACGCCGGTCAAACCATTGACCAGCAAAAGCTTTACGGCAGCTTTCCCAGCTTCTACAGCGAGCTGGCGCTGCCCGCCCTCGATCGGCTGGCCTATCTGCGCCAAACGCTGATCTACGCCTGGGAGCGGCTGCATTACCCAGTTGGCGGCGTGGTGCATCTGAACCTGCCGTTTCGCGATCCGCTGGCTCCGGTGTTGCAGCCTGAGGTTGAGCAGTTTGCCCAGCAGTTCCCGGCAGATTTTTTTGAGGCCATATTACCGACTGCGGCTTCAAGCCTGGTGTCTTCAAGGCTAGCGATGGCTCCGTTTCAGCCGCCCTCTGGACGCGGGCTGCTCATTGCCGGACTGGCTCAGCCTGACGCGCCCCAAGCTTACTGCAAGGCGATTGCTCAGCTGGCCGCAGCGCTACAGCTGCCCGTACTGGCCGAAGGACTCTCACCCTTGCGAAACTACGCTGATCTCAACCCCCATCTGATTTCAACCTATGAGCTAATTTTGCGAAATCCTGACTGGGCTGAGCAGCTTGCCCCAGACTGGGTGATTCGGATAGGCGAAATGCCGACCAGCAAAACGCTGCGCCAGTGGCTGAGCCAGCGCCAGCCGCGCCAGTGGATCATTGACCCAACCGAGCGCAATCTTGACCCGCTGCATGGCCCAACCACGCATCTGCGCGGCAGGGTTGAACAGGTGGCTGAGCAGCTGGTCGCGCAGGCTGCCAATTGGCCGATGGCTGCGGATTTGGCCTACCTCAAGCTCTGGCTGCAACAAGAGGCGGCCTGTCGCGCCAGACTCGACCAGCAGCTGGCCAGATTGCCTGACGCGCCGCAGCTGTTTGAGGGCAAAGCCGCCTGGATTTTGTCACAGCATTTGCCCGCCGCAACGCCTTTGTTTGTGGCCAGCAGTAGTCCCACTCGCGACGTAGAGTTTTTTTGGCGACCGGGCAATCGGGCGATTCGGCCTTCCTTTAACCGAGGAGCCAACGGCATTGACGGGACGCTGTCAACCGCGCTGGGAATGGCGCATCGCAACCAGAGCAGCGTTTTGTTCAGCGGCGATTTGGCCTTGCTGCATGACACCAACGGGTTTTTAATTGGCCGCAGGCTGGTGGGTCATCTGACGATTGTTTTAATTAACAATCAGGGCGGCGGCATTTTTGAGTCGCTGCCGATTGCCGCCTTTGATCCGCCGTTTGAAGAATTTTTTGCTACGCCGCAAGCCATCGATTTTGCGCTGCTCTGCCAAACCTACGGGGTGGACTACGAGCTGATTCAGTCCTGGGAGCAGCTGATTCAGCGCATCTTGGTTTTGCCCACTCAGGGGCTGCGGCTGCTAGAGCTGCAAACTGATCGCAAGCAAGATGCCCAGACTCGCCAGAGGCTGCTGGATCTGCAAAAAAATAGCCTGCCGAAGCAGGCTCAGATTGGTTCCTAGTTCAGCTTTTCTGGCTTGAATGCTTAAGCCTCGCGCTTCAGAGCCGCTTCGATCTGCCGGAATTCTAGATCGATTCGATCTTTCATTTTTTGGGGTACAGGGCGATTGGGGTAAGAGGTATAGTGGCCAGCCAGCGAGTTGAGCGCCGTCTGCATCGTGGTAAACGAACTCAGCTTCATCAGCGAGCCGTTGCGCCGATAGCGGGCGGAGAAATCGTTGATTTTCTCGCGGGCGATATCCTGAGCCTCAGTCTTGTCTGGCGCATCATCCGCTAGCGTCAGCGCCCCTCTGACGCTTTCAATCACGGCCAGCGTATCTTGGCGATAGTCACCGCTGAGGCCATTGGGCGCAGCAGTACAGCCCGTCAGCCCGATCACGGCCACCAGCATCAGAGCGAATAAACCAGACAAGAATTTCTTCATAAAACCCCTATAAAATTTTAGTGAGCCTTGCAGTTCAGCTTGTTTAGAGCCACTTTGCAAAAGCGCAGTTCCCACTTGCCGGGATCAGCACCACAATTTTATCCTGAACGTGATCCCGTTGCGGATCAATCTAAGGTTAGAGCCTGACAATTTTTGGGCTGGCCGCTTGGCATCCCCATCTATTGGTACATATCTGGAAACTCGGCTTCTAGCTGGCGAATCTGGGGCAGATCGTGAATCACCACATAGGGCTTGAGCGGATTGCGCTTGATAAAATCCTGGTGGTAGGCTTCGGCGTTATAGAACCGATCTAGCGGAGCCATTTGGGTGACAATTGGCTGGTCAAACGCTTTGGCTTCGTCTAGCTGCTGAATATAGGCTGCGGCCACCTGCTGCTGCTGCTCGTTGGCGAAGAAAATTTCTGAGCGATATTGCTCACCCACATCTGGCCCCTGCCGATTTAGCTCGGTGGGGTCATGCGCCACAAAGAAGTAAATCTTTAGCAGCTCGCCATAGGAAATTTTGGTCGGGTCATAGGTGACTTCCACCGCTTCGGCATGTCTTGTACCGCCTGCGCTCACCTGTTCATAGGTGGCGGTGGCTGCATCGTCGCCCGCATAGCCCGTCTTCACATCTGACACCCCTTTCAGATGCTCAAACACGCCTTCCATCCCCCAAAAGCAGCCGCCTGCAAACACCGCTTTCTGGGAGCCGGTTGCCGTAGCCTGGGGGTCAAACGCCGGATCGGGAACAGCACCGCTGCGAGTTGCAGAACCGCCGCTGAGGCTGCTGGCTAACGCAACTGCTGCCGTGAGAGATAATACGAGAATGCTAATTAACAGAGAACGAGAAAACTTAAGCTTACGCATGAGAGTTAATCCAAAGAATGTTGAGTCGTAAATTTAACTGCTTGAAATCTAACTGCTTGAAATCTAACCGTCCAAAGCCCGCTTCCTTAGGCTGCGACGAACTTTAACGCCACCCCATTCATACAGTAGCGCTTGCCCGTGGGCTGCGGCCCATCGTCAAACAGATGACCCAAATGTCCGCCGCAGCGACGGCAATGCACTTCAGTGCGCGTCATCAGCAGCGAGCTGTCTTCTGAGGTGAGTACGGCGTTGGGCAGGGGCTGAAAAAAGCTCGGCCAGCCTGTACCGCTGTCAAACTTGGTTTCAGCCGAAAACAGCGGCAAATCGCAGCCCGCGCAGCTGTAGTTGCCCGGTTCATGCTGTTCGGCCAGCGGACTGCTAAACGGTCGCTCAGTCCCCTGCTTTCGCAGCACGTTGAACTGCTCTGGTGTCAAAATCTGCTGCCATTCGGCCTCAGTTTTGCTAATTTCAAATTTATCAACGCCCAACGCAT
>CASBQH010000384.1 GCA_949127695.1 Synechococcales cyanobacterium PMM_0073 | reverse complement strand
GCTCAGGCAGGCTGGGCTGAGTCGTAACAGTTGGTAAGCCTGCCGTCTGTTCGCCCAAAGCGCGGAGCTGGAGCCGCAGCACGGCTGACGCCATTTTGAGCGGCGTTTTGCATAGCCTGCTAGCCGGACTGCGCGATTTTACTGAGGCTTGGCAGTTGCAACATCCCGGCAGCGCCATCTTGATCACGGGTGGCGATGCGGCCTTGCTCAACACTCTGTTGGCTCAGCAGGTTCCTAAACTGGCAGCGCAGATTCAGCTTGATTCAGAGCTAGTTTTTTTAGGAATGCAGCAGATTGCCTGCCCAGCTTTGACGCTGAAGCCAAAAGAGCGATAGCTTAGAGGGACGCGCCCCTGACTGAGAGCCGGAGATAGCAGATGGCATCGAAGCGTGAACTTCAAGACATTCTGAAAGACAGATATGGCATCAACAAAAATATCAGCGATGCCCTGAGTGCGGCAGACTGTGAGCAAATGCTGGCGCTGCTGGAGCAAGAGCCGAGTGCCCTGAAGCTGGTTGAAGCCTTTGCTGAGAAAAACTTGAGCTTGGGGCGCAACAATGCTCAGTATGGGCAGCAGCGCAGTCGAGCTGAGCGCAAGCTGGAAGCCCTGCAAGTTGACTATCAGCAGCTCGAACAGTCTGTGCAGGCGCTAGAGCTATCGAACGCGGCATTGGCGGATCGCAAACAGCAGTTAGATTTGCAAAGACAGCAGCTCGAAGCAGAGATTCAGGCGCTGAGTTCAACCAACCTGAGGCTTGAATCGAGAGTTGGGGATCTGTCTGAGCAAAATGTAGATTTAACTGAAGCTAATACTCAGCTGAAAAAAGATAACAAAGAGCTGAAAAATATTGTGGATCTGATCAAGCTGCGTTTGACCAGAGATACTAAAGAGCTATTGAAGTACGAAGATAGCGAGCTGCGTAAAATGGTGATCCGGTTGTTTCGCTGGACGCTGGGGTAAGGCAATATGGCAAGTCGAGCCAAGCAGTTTAATGGCCTCAGCTACCGAGCCTTGCAGCAGCTAAATGGTCAACAGCGCCGCCTGCTGGCTAAGGCCGATCAGCAGTGGCTGAAGGCAAACGGTTACATGAATCTGGGCTGGAGCAACGTGATTCAGCTCCAGCAGAAAATCAGCGAATTTCAGGGCAAAACACCGCCCGATGATCCGACTTTAGAAGAGCTATTTTTGCAGGCTGATCGAGTTGGCAACAAGTATCTCAGCGATGCCGAAATTGCCGAGTTCAATCAAACATTAGCGCAGGAAGTCAGCGAAGTTTCCGAGCTAATCGATCAGCAGTTTCCCGATACCGAAGTTGAAATCATCGACTTCAGCCAACCCCGAAAACCTCAGAAAAAGCGCAGCCGTGGCAGATAACTCAGATCAATCCCTAGAAGAGCTGTTTCGGTTGGCCAACAAACCGGGCAACCGTCGCTATCACAGGCTAACCGCAGCTGACTTTGAAGATTACCGCAAGTTTGACTGCTGGCGCTACCTGCAAGGCGACTACGAATGCGGCACCACGCAGGCTAGCCGCGACTGGGTAAACGACCACTCCGACTGGTATTGCCCGATCTGCCTTCAAAACTTTACGCAGCGCGGCGGACGCACGATCGACCACAAGCTGCCCCGCGCCCAGTATCCTTGGCTGTCGCTAGATTTCCGCAACTTCTGGGTAATTTGCCAGCTCTGCAATGCTGAAAAAGCCGAAATGCACTGGTACGAGTATGAGCACTACATGATGACGCGCCACCCGCAGCGCTACGCAGCCGTGAAAGAAGCGCGTCCGTTGGACTTACTCAAGACGCTGAGAGAATGAACGAACATTAGCAGATGGTTCTGATTAGTGACGCAATTTGTAATGTAAGCCAGTATTTTAATAGAAATCCTGTAAACCGGGCTGAAACCTAGACGGTCGGCATCAGCAGAGGCCGGAAGCCATGCTTGAGCGAAACCTGACCAATCAGATCCATTTTCTCCAGCGTGATCTGGTTGCGCCCCCAGGAAAAATTGGTGTAGAGTCGCTCAAATTCCAGCAGCATAGATTCCGCAAAACAGGCAAACAGCTGACGAGCGGGCACATCCATATTCACAATGCTCATGATCCGCCAGTCGATGTCCAGCGAATGCTCGACGATGCCGCCGTTCAGCACATGCACGCCAGAGCGCTTCACCTTCGTGCCTAGATTTTTGGGATAGCCGCCGTCAATCAGCAGGCAGGGCTGCTTCAGCGTCGCCGGGTTAATCTCCACGCCCTTCGGCATACTTGCCACCCAGACAATAATATCGGCCTTGGGCAGCGCCTCTTCGAGTCCCAGAATCTGGCCGCGCCCTAGCTCTGCCTGTAAGCCTTGCAGCCGCTCTTGGTTGCGGGCAATCAGCAGCAGTTCGGCCACATCAGTCCGCGCGTCCAGCCAGCGGCAAACCGCACTGCCAATATCGCCTGTCGCGCCACAGACGGCTACCGTCGCTTTTGAAAGATCAATGCCCACTTGCTTTGAGGCTTGCTCCACCTGCCGACAGATAATGTAGGCCGTATGCGTGTTGCCTGTGGTAAAGCGGTCAAACTCCAGCTTGATGTTGCGAACCTGCTGGATTTGGTTCAGGTTAAAGTTTTCAAAAATGATTGATGAAAAGCCACCCAGCGCCGTGATGTTGATGCCATGCTTCTGGGCATGAGCCATCGCGTTAATAATTTTGCGCGTCGCTGCCTTAATCCGGCGCGTGGCCAGCATTTCTGGTAGAAAGCAAGACTCAACGTAGCGGCCTTCGATTTTTTGCCCCGTGGCGCTTGTGACGGTGATTGTATCGACGATCTGCGGCGGAGCGCTGCACCAAAAGTCTAAGCCCTGATCGGCGTATTCGGGGTAACCCAGCTCGCGGGCGACCGATTGAGCATGTTCCAAACTCGTGAGATGACCAATTAAACCAAACATGTACGGTTCTGGCTCAGCCTGCTAAATCAAGTGAAAATAATGACGACTCAAGCCTCTGAGTCTGGAGTTAGGCCACCGCTATCGCTCAGCTTCGGGTCAAACTTTTAGACACAAAAAGAATAAGGTCTTATTCAGGATACTACGGAGCGGCAAATAAAAATTAAACCTAGCTCAGTCTGGCTCAGATGCAGCCCAAACCGTCTCTAACTAGCGGCAGATTGCAGACGAGCCAGCAGGGGCGCTGCGGCCAGCAGACTCTGGGTGTAGGGATGCTGCGGCTGTGTAAAAATAGCCTCAGTGCTGCCCAGCTCGACAATTTTGCCTGCGTTCATCACGGCGATTCGGTCACAGAGGAAGCGCGCCACCCAGAGATCATGCGTAATAAACAGGTAAGTCAGATTAAATTCGCGCTTCAGCTCCAGCATCAAGTCCAGCACCTGCGCCTGCACGCTGGCATCCAGCATACTTACCGGCTCATCGCAGATTAGCAGCTTGGGCTGAGTAATCAGGGCGCGGGCAATCGC
>CASBQH010000383.1 GCA_949127695.1 Synechococcales cyanobacterium PMM_0073 | reverse complement strand
GGCTGGCTGGCTGGCTGGCTGAATGGGCGAGCCAGCAGACGGGATGCCTTACAATTTCAGAGTTGCCCCCACCAAAAGGAGCCTGCTTGATGTCTATGCCTTCCGAGATGCCAATTCGCGTCTTAATCGTCGAAGACGACCCGATGATGCAGCTGGGTCTAGAGCAGTCTCTCTCTAGCGCTGCCGATATTGTCGTGGTTGGGCAAGTGGAGGACGGCTATGCCGCAGTCGAAAGCGCCAAGCGGCTGAAACCTCACGTAATTGTGATGGATATTGGCCTGCCGCGCCAGGATGGGATTACCGCCACCCAGCAGATTAAAGCCGCCCAGCCAGAGGTACATGTGGTGATGCTGACTTCACACACTACCGAAAATGAGGTGATCGGGGCGCTCTCCAGCGGCGCAGATGCCTACTGCGTCAAAGGCACCAGCGTGGATCACCTGCTCACCGCCATCCATGCTGCCTATGAAGGCGCGAGCTACCTTGATCCCCAGGTGGCGCGTCAGGTGATGAATCACCTCAAGCCGATTAATAACATGGAGGCCAATATTGTTGGCCAGCTGTCCCAGCGCGAGCTAGAAGTGCTGAAGCTGATGGTGGAAGGTCTGAGCAATCCCGAAATTGCGGCGCGGCTCTACCTCAGCCCCAACACTGTCAAAACGCATGTGCGCGGCATCATGAACAAGCTGGCGGTCGATGATCGCGTCCAGGCCGCTGTCGTAGCGCTGAGAGCGGGGCTAGTTTGAAGCTGCTGGCTGGGCGACCAAAGAATCTAGCAGTATTTATTAAGTTTTGTAAACGAAACCCGTGACTCTGTAGGTAGCGAGTCATGGTAGACGCCATGATTTATGACGCTATCCCTAGAGTAATTGTTCCGCTAGAGAGAGAAAAACCGAAGGCGAGAAATGGCTCTTAACGCTGTTTTTCCGCCAATTTTTGCAGATTTAGTTGCTCAATTAGACAGACAAATCTACCGGCAACTGACTACAATCTATTATTATCTGGCAGCAAGCAATCTGCTTTATTTCAAATCTAGCTCTCAATTCTAGATTTGGTTCTAGTCTAGTTCGACTGGATCAGACTAGGGTCGATTTCAGATTATTGCCACAAATTTACTGTCGCAATATAGCCAGCAGGCCAGCCGAACAGCCTGCCAGATTGGTTTGTCTACTGGGTTAGGTAAGCGATATGACAACTTTTGAAGATATTTATCAGTTTTTTCGCAATCCGCCCCCGTTTTATCTAAACAAAGAGCTAGCTGTCTGCTATGTGCTGGCGGTACTGCTACGTCAGGACTCCTATGGCACGGAGCTGATCAGTTTATTGGAACAAGAATATTCTAACTATCGGCTTTCCGATACGGTGCTCTACAGCGCCCTAAAATTTCTAGAAGATGCCAGCGTCATTACTGGCTACTGGAAAAAAGTAGAGGGGCGGGGGCGACCGCGCCGAATGTACCAGATCTGTCCAGACTGGCAGTCGCAGGCCGAAGAACTGGCGCAGCTTTGGCGGGGCTATGTCGGGCAACCGCTCTCTGCTCCCTCTTAAAATCTTCTCTAAAAGCTCTAGCAAGTTTGATTCAGCCTCATGCAAATTCCGGTTCTGACTTCCACCGCGCTGCTCACGGCTCTTTTGGCAGTGGGTCTGATGTTTTTTATCCGCGCTTCCACCAAAGATCGCATTGAGGTCAGCCGATTTTTGGCAGAGCAGCAGGGTGAGCCGTTGTTAGAGCGGCTCCAGCAGTATTTTGTGGGTCGTTCCTATCGGCTGGCTTCAGTCAGCGCTGCCCAGAACCAGGTGATTTATGAGGGCATGGTGCGCCCCAGCTGGTTTATGGCTAGCTTTCTGTCGAGCTTGGCGGCAGTTGGATTTGGCTGCATGGCGCTGGTGCTGTCAATGCTGTTTCCAGGCTCAGCTCGACTCTGGCCGCTGCTGCTGCTGCTGGCTCCGCTGGCCGGCTGGTTTTACTGGCAAAAGTCGGCGCGTCCTGAGCAGGTGGCGCTACAGGTCGAATTTTTGTCTGGGGATACTGCTCAAAGCCTAGTCACCGTGACAGGACATCGAGATGAGCTAGCTGAACTGAAGCAGTCCTTGGGGCTGAAGCTGCTGGATGCTGAATAGGCCAGCTTCTCAGGTTAGCTTTACTGGCAAATCTTGAATCGAGTCCGGCCTTGCTGGGTCTGAGCCAATTTCTGCTCCAGTCCTGACCAGTCCTGCTGCTGAATCGTCTGGATCATGTCATCTAGCTGCTTGCGATAAGCCAACAGCGATTGCAGCAGCGCTGTCTGGTTATAGCGCGCCATCATCACGCCCAGTTCTGGGTTGCCGCCCCCGACCCGGCTCGTATCTCGAAAGCCAGAGCTAGCCAGATTTTCGGCTAATTCCGCCACCGCTGGCTCTGGCTCAGCCAAACAGGCAGCAATCAAGCTAGCGCTCAGCATTACTGGCAGATGCGAAATCCAGGCCACAGCCCGATCATGGGCAACCGGATCGCAGTAGTAAAGCTGGCTTTGTAGCGATTCAGCCAGCCCAGCCACTGTTTTGAGCGCAGCGGGCGGCGTGGTCTCAGTCGGGGTGAGCACATAGGCGCGATTGACAAATAGACCCGCCTCAGCCGCCTCCAAGCCACTCTCTGCTTTGCCCGCCATCGGATGCCCGCCCACAAAATTTGGCCACCGAGGCGCAAGTTGCGCCACCACAGGCGCTTTTACCGACCCCACATCGGTCAGAATGGTGCTGGGCGAAAGATGCGGCAGGAGCTGATCCACGGCGTTCTCTAACGCTCCGAGCGGCGTGCAGAGAAAAATCACCTCCGCGCTCTGCATCAGCGCCATTTCCGGCTCAGCTTGATCCACCATGCCCTGGCTCACCGCCTGCTGGCAGGTCTCAGGCCGCCGACTCACCCCCAGCAGATAATGCCCCTGTCGCCGCAGATCAATCGCCAGCGAACCACCAATTAACCCCAATCCCACGATCCCAATCCGCATAGCTCTTTCCGGCAATGCCGCCAAGGTGGTTTGTTAGACTCTAAGCGTCAGATTCTAAACTGGATTGAGATCTTGCGGCAGCTGGTTTTGCCCTTTTGCCCTCACCCAAGGAAGCCCAGGCTTTGTGTCAAAATGAAGTTCATCTAGGATGCGGTAATGCCTGTGATTGAGGTCGAAGTTCATCAACAGCTCCGCGCTTTTTTACGAGAGCAAGGAGAGCCTGACTGGCCGCATCATTTGACGATGGCGAGGCTGGTGGCAAGGGCAATGCGCTTGGGACGGAGTGCGCTGATTCAGGCGGGTGCTCCGGCAGGCGATCATGGGCGCTATCGGCTCAGCTATTTAATGCCGCTGCTGCTCTGGCAAGAGTCGGCAATTCTAGTCGCGCCAGAGGCCGTTTTGCAGCGACTGCTGATGGTAGAGCTACCGCGCCTGCGTCAGTGGATTACCACCGATAAGCCGGTGCGGACTGGCGACCACTGGCATGAACCCGGCCTGCTGCTAACTACGCCCCAAGCTTGGCTCACCGATCGACTCTTGGCTCAGGGACGATTTCCCAAAAATATTTTGACGGTGGTAGATGGAGCCGATCATCTAGAAGACTGGACGCGCCAACTGCTGACGCTGACGCTAAAAAGTCAGGACTGGGATCAGTTGCAGCAACAGCTGCCAGAGCAGGCTGATCAGCTCCGCGATCTGCGGGTTCAGCTCACCCGCTCCATCTTTCAGCACCCGGTTAATCCCTATGATCGCTACCTGCTAGAAGCGCCAGACTGCGAGGCGCTGCGGCAGTTTACAGCAGGGCTCAAAATCGCTCAGTCTGCTTGGCCGCCAGTATGGCAACAGCTGAGCCAGCGGCTGCAAGACAACGAGCAGATTCTTTGGGCAGAGGTGGCGCGCCAGCAGGGACAGTTCTCGCTGCATGTTGCTCCGGCCACGGTTGCGCCCAAGCTTCAGCCCGTCTGGGCGCAGCAGCCTGTGGTGCTAATTGGCGGCGCGCTAGATCTTGAAGCCGATGCCGCAATTTTCAAGCAGCGGCTGGGGCTAGAGGATCTAACCTGCGTCAAATTTTCGCTGAATCGTCAGCATGAGCTGCTACAGCTCTATTTGCCCGATGGCTTGCCCATGCCAAATACGCCGCAGTTTCAGTCAGTGCTGATTCAAGAAATTCGGGCGCTGCTGACGGCTAGCTACAGAGCCAATCAAGGGCTGACGGTGCTGCTGATTGGCGATCTGCCCCTCAAAGCGCAGGTGGGATCAATTTTGGCAGGGGAGCTAGGCTCACGAGTGCAGGTGGAAAAAACCTGCCTGGATGAGAGCGGCATTTTGGTGACGGGCTGGGAGTTTTGGCGGGCGCATCAGGCTGTACTGCCCGCGCCGCATCTGCTGGTGATTGCCACCTTGCCCCTGCCTTCGCTAGAAGATCCGCTGGTGGCGGGGCGAGTCGCGGTTTATAAACGGTCGCGCCAAGACTGGTTCCGGCTCTATCTGCTGCCCCAGGCACTGGCTGAGCTTCAGCGAGCCGTAGCTCCCGTGCGGGGGCATGGTGTGGTGGCCTTGCTAGATAGCCGCGTCAATCACCGCAGCTATGGACAGCAAGTGCTGACGGCACTCAGTCCGCTGGCTCGGATTAACTATGTCGATGCCAGCCTGTTTATGCCGTTTGAACAGCTAATGGTGGGCGACTAGCGGCTCTGCTGATCGGCATTTGCAGCCTGTCTTACCTTCTGCGACGTTTCAAGCACAGCTTTTAGCCCAACGCGGTAGAATCAGAGCCAGAATCCATTTGACATGATTGTGGGCGGTCTGAACTATGGGAGACTCTAAGCGGCGTAAGGAATCACTGGGTGAGAAATACGGCCAGGAAGAAAATATTCTGCCTTGGCTGCCAGTTAAAAAAAGCCAAGCCGAGCGGTTTGTCGGCTGGAGCACAAGCGGAGCCTGGGTTGGCATTGGCCTGTTAGTGTTCTATTGGGTCACTATACGCTTTATTGGCCCTGCATTGGGCTGGTGGCAGGTGAATTAGCAGGCGAACTAGATCAATCTAGCCCAGCCAAATCTTCCGGAACAGCCTGCTCGGCGACTGAATTCAACGATAGCGAGGTTCGGCATCAAGTCAGTAGATTTACGGTTGGCAAACAATCTAAGATTTGCGCTAGGCTATTAGGGATAGATCAGGATTTGCAGTGCAACGTGAGCAACCGAGCCATTACTCGATCGTTCACCAAGCTGGCCAGATAGAGCCTGCCGTCAAAGACTTCTCACTGACTGTCATCCCGACTGTCGCCCCTGATACTGTATCGCCTCGATCTATCAGTTAGTCTGACTGCCAAGCGCTCAGCTATATCTCAATACCCATTAGCTCTACAGTTTTGCGTTGAATTTAAAAAAGGACTGAAAGAATTTACTTTCGGTAGATGTTTAAGAAAACATAAAAAGATTTAAGATGGTCTTACAAGTGTGGTGATAAGGAGGTCTTCGATATGTTCCTCAGACTTGCAGAGCAACACCGCCAGTTCGTTCAAGATTTGGTTATGGATCTTCAGGCTTTAGCGACTGTGCTAGAGCAGCGAGGATATCTGGCATCCTGCTACACCTGCGGAGGCCAGATGAATAGCGCCTCTTTTATGGTGAGCCTGGGTGAGAACCACTTGATTCGATTCCTGGTTTCTGACTACGGGATTACTTGGACTGAAATGCGGGATGACCGCGAATTGATGAAATTGGAAGGGGCGGAAGCGATCAGCCAGCTCCAAGAGCTAGGCAACTTGGTCAAATATCAAGTTAAGCCCGCTGACTGTCATTTAGCTACGGTCTAGCTGCCTTAAGGCGTTTGAAAAGGCTCTACTAGGGTGGATTTCCTGTAGTCAGCTTTTTCAAACTACTTCTAGGCTTTTTCTGAGAGAAGCTGTCGCTTAACAAAATCTGTAGCTTGTACATAAGTTATTCTGATCATCGGGCTAAATTCTTAAATTGTCAAGCGGTGGGGATCAAAAAGTTAACATGATCCCCACCGCTTGAGAGTTTTTAAAACGGCATCAATCTGAGGCTGAATATTTGCTGAAGCGGCCTCAGCATTAGTCAAGATGCTGACTGCCAGCGCTGGATCTTGCAGGTATCCAGACAGAGCCACCACGCCGCGCAGCGAACCTGTCTTACCTGCAAACTGTCCCTGAACCGGCGTATGTTTGAACCGAGCTGCCAGCGTTCCGCTCACTCCGGCTGTGGCCAGCGAGTTGCGGTAGGCTTCGGCATAGCGAGAGCGGTGCATTGCCTGCAAAGTCTCGACCAATGCCTGCGGGCTGGCCTGGTTCTGGCGCGACAGTCCTGAGCCATCTGCCAACTGATAGGTTGAGCGGACGCCCAGCTGAGTTAGGCTGCTTTGCAATCTGGCGATCCCGGCCTCCATCGGACTAGCGGCAGGTTCGGGCGTTTTGCCCAGCTGCCTGAGCAGTGCTTCGGCGTAAAGATTATTGCTCTGCTGGTTGGTTTCAATCAGCAGTTCGTTCAAGGGCGTAGACTCAACTGCGGAGATTTCGGTCATGTCGGTTTCAGGCATGTCGGCAATGGGAACTTTGGCCAACTCGCTCTGCTGCACCTGGATTTGTTCTGCTGCTAGCGCCTGCTGGAACTGAGTTAGAAAATAGCTAGCTGGATCAGGAATTGAGACGGCTACAGGTTCGGGAGCCGATCCGGCTCGGAGTTGCCCCTCCACTCGTAAAATCGGCTGCTGGAGATCGCGACCGACGTTTAAAAACTCGCCGCCATTAGGTGCAACAGTAGTAGAACGGTTCACAATTTGCCAGCCCTCTGCCTCAGTCGGATCGTCCCAATGAATGCCTAAACTCTGCCCAACTGCCTGCGGAATGAGGGTCAGGCCAATTGCATTCTGGTTCAAGATTAGGCTATTAAACGGCGCACCATAGCCAGCCTCGAGATCTTCCTGCTCCCAAGTGGGGTTGGAAAGAACGCCTTGAAAATATTGGTCGTCGGCCTCCAGTCGATCGATCTGCTGAATCCCGCGTTCAGCAATTTGGCGGGCGAGCTGCCGCAGCTGAATATCGGTCAGGCTGGGGTCGCCTCTGCCCACTACTCGCAGCGATATCTCTTGGCTGGATGCCTCGCTGGGCAGCTGATAGACCGACGTGCGAATCCTGAACCTGTCGCCCAGCACGGTCAAAGCTGCCGCAGTGGTCAACAGCTTGACGTTGGAGGCTGGAATAAACAGCTGATCGGCATTTTGGGCATAGACTCTGCGCGGATTTGGCTCCAGGCTCTCTGCCAAAATGCCCCAGCGCGCCTCTGAAGAGTCTGTAATGGCCTCAATCTGACGGCTCAGCTCGGCGCGACAGATCGCCTCTGGCTGAGCCGTTGCAGCCGTTGGAAACAGGCCACTAATCAGCGCAAGTCCGGCTACAGCCTCATTTCGCCAAGGCCTAAGCCAAGAACTCTGCGATCCGCGTGACCGCCTGCTGAAGAATCTGCGGCTCATGCACCAGCGCAAATCTGACATAGCCCTCACCTGCTTTCCCGAACCCTGACCCTGGCGCTGCTGCAACTCCAGTTTGCTCGACGAGCTGCGTGCAAAACCCCAGCGAATCGGTTGCCCAAGCTTGCGGCAGCTTGGCCCAAATATACATCGTCGCTTCGGGCGTGGGTACTGCCCAGCCAATTTGACTCAAAGCCTCCACAAAGGCATCTCGCCGCTGGCGAAAGGTCTCGACGGTGGCTGTGACAGTTGCCTGTGAGCCGCTGAGCGCCGCCGCCGCCCCGTTCAAAATACCGAGATACTGGTTAAAATCTACGACGGCCTTAACCTGCCGCAGAGCGCGAATCAGCTGGGCATTGCCAATTGCATAGCCAACTCGGAAGCCGCCCATGTTGTAGGACTTAGAGAGCGTAAAAAACTCAATGGAGCAGGTTTTTTCTGGGTCAGCTTGCAGAATGGAAGGGGGCGGCGAGCCAGCAAAATAGAGATCCACATAAGGAAAGTCATGCGCCAGCACCAGCCCCTGCTGCTGGGCGAACTCAACCGCTTGTTGAAAAAAGGCCAGTGAAGCCGTAGCTGTCGTCGGGTTATGCGGATAGCTCAGTACCATCAGCTTGGCCTGAGCCAGCACCTGAGCCGGGATATCGGCAAACACAGGCAGATAATTTTGCTCGGCCAAGAGCGGCATCCGGTAAACCTGCCCGCCCGCCAAGTAGACGCCGCCCGCATGAGAGGGATAGCCTGGAACAAGCAGCAGCGCAAAGTCGCCCGGATTTAGCACCGCCAGCGGCAGATGGCCTGTGCCTTCCTGGGAGCCAATCAGCGGCAGCACTTCGGTTTCGGGATCGACCGCTAGCCCAAATTTCTGCTGATACCACTGGGCGGCTGCCTGCCGAAAGGGTTGAGTGCCGTGAAACAGCAGATAGCCGTGGGTCTGCGAGTCGGGCAAAGACTCGGTGATCGCGTTCAGCACATGCGGCGGCGGCGGCAGATCGGCAGAGCCTAGCGACAGGTCAATAATCTCGCGTCCGGCAGCTCTTGCCGCCGCTTTGGCGCGATCCATATCGGCAAATACGTTGGTCTGGAGCGGCTGGAGGCGATCAGAAATCTGCATGGCGGAGGCTCCTAGTTTGACAAATGGGCGCTCAGCAAGCTTTCCAGCTTCTGGCGATTCATTGCGCCCTCGGTAGACTCAATCACTTCGCCGTTTTGAAACAGCCGCAGGGCTGGCACGCCCTCAACTTTATATTCAGCCACGGTGGCGGGATTGGGGTCAATTTCCATTTTGACCACCTTCAGCTGCTCACCATACTGGCTGGCGACCGCTTCCACCGCTGGCGACATCAGCCGACAAGGCCCACACCAGGTCGCCCAAAAATAGACCAGAACGGGCTGTGAGGCTGCTAAAACTTCTGTAGAAAACTCGGAGTCGGAGAGAACAATAACGCTGCTCATACTGAAAGACAAAAGCCTGAGGATTGCTCCTATCTAGCTTACTGCCCAGATTGCTTCTGTGGAGCCATAGATCGTAAAAGCGGCGAGGAGCCCTCTCCCCACCGCTAGATTGATCAACGATTGAGCGCTAGAGCTGGTCGAGCTGGGTCTTCAGCGCTTCTAGCTCGGCATCCACTGCGGCATCTTTGGGGGCTGCGGTGGGGTTGCTGGGCAGCTGCGCCTGACTGGGAGCGGCTCCGCCCAGCAGCTGCGCCTTCATGGCGGCTAGCTCGTCATCTACGTTGCTGCCTGACTCCAGCATCGAAAACTGGCTCTCTAAGTCAGCCCCAGCCAGCTCGGCAGCAGCCTGCGACTTGGCCTCCATTTGCAGCACTTTCTCTTCCATCCGCTCAAAGGCGCTCATGGCGCTGCCGGTGCCCATGTTGCCCACGGCCTTTTGCAGCTGCTCGTTGGCTTTGGCCGCACCCGCTCTGGCCTTGAGCATGTCTTTCTTGGTTTTAGCCTCCGAGATTTTGCCTTCTAGGGCAATCAGGTTGCGCTTCAGCGTATCCACCGTACCCGCCTGCTGATCGAGCTGGGTTTTCATGGCGGTGGCGCTCTCAGACTGAACTTTTTTGCGGCTGAGGGCTTCGCGTGCCAAGTTCTCGTCACCCTTTTGCAAGGCCAGCTGCGCCCGACGCTGCCAGTTGTCGGCTTCAGTCTGGGCTTGCTGATACTGCTGCTGGGTGCGCTTTTGGCTGGCGATGGCGGTGGCCACAGCCTGCCGCAGCTGCACCAAGTCTTCCTGCATGTCAATGATCGCCTGCTCCAGAATTTTCTCTGGATCTTCAGCCTTGCTGACGGCGTCGTTAATATTGGCTCGAACCAAGCGGCTTACGCGGTCAAATAGTCCCATGACTCTAATCTTCCTTTCGGGTGTACGAGGTCATACGAGGTCAACGGCTATCGCTAAGAATTTAATCTAAAAGCAATTTGCAAAATCTTTACTCTCTAGCCTACCGAATCTCTGGCCGAATTGGGCAGCTCAAGCAGCCAATCGCGAATCAGCGGATTCACCTGATCAGGCAGCTCGTCGTGCGGGCAATGGCCGGCCTGCAAATAGTATTCGGTCAGCTGCGGGTAATGCTCGCGGAATTTTGCCCCCCGACTGCGGCTGTTCATCCAGGGATCGCCCTCGCCCCAGAGCATCAGCAGCGGGCAGGTGAGCTGGCTCAGCAGCACGTCGTTTTTTTCGCCCTGAGGCGACTTAAAAACTGCCGCAAATACGGTGGCTGCCCCCGGATCACAAGAAGGCCGGTAGAGATCTTCAATCAGCTGATCGGTAATAGCAGTCTGGTCGAGATAGACTTTCTCCAGCGTTTTGCGAATCATCGATTTTTGCCGCACATACTGAAACAACAGCCAGCTCGGCAGCGGCAGCAGCAGCAAAGAACGACTCAGGTTGCCCAGCCCTTCGCGAACCGGATCAGGCTTAGCTGCCTGAGCTTCGGTGAACGGCCCTGCTGGGTTCAGCAAAATTAGCCCTGCTGCCGACTCTGGCCGCTGAGCCGCCAAGCAGAGCGCCGCATAGCCTCCCAGCGAGTTGCCCGCTAGCACTGCCGGTTGGCCAATCACTTCAGCAATAAAATCATGCAGCTGGTCGCGCCAGAGATCGCCTCCGTACTCCACGTCAGCTTTGGTAGAGCGGCCAAAGCCCAGCAGATCAATTGCCCAGACCTCAAAATCTTGGCTCAGCCCCTGAATATTTTTGCGCCAGTGATCGGTGGAAGCGCCGAAGCCATGCACCAGCAGCAGCGGCGGTCGATGCGGCTGAGGTTGCCCCGCCCGCACGTAGTAAATGGACTGACTGCACCAAGTCCAGTAGAGGCCAGAATCAATGCCAGAAACTGCGGTTTGCATAACGGCTCAGCTCTTTGTGTAACGCTATGTTAATTATCTTAGCGCGGGTAGATTGAGCCAGATATTTTGAGGCGGCGGCTCTGAAGCAGGAGAGATAAGCTACTGTCGGAGAGTAACAGGGTAGGATGCGGCAATGGCAAGGCAACTGCAAGCGGGCAGCAGGAATCAGGCAAATCGTCGGGTGATCCCTAGTCGCAAGCCTCGCAGGCTCTGGTTTGAGCGGGTGATGGCGATGCTGGTGCTGCTGAACTTTGGCCTAGTGCTGTTTGACCTCAGCTATATTCCCTGGCGCAACTTTTATCTGAAGCATTTCCCGCAGCTGACTGAACGGTACGGCGAGCAGTTTAAGGGGATTGAGTCGCACCGGCTCACCGATGCCTATCTAGAAGCCGTGCGAGAACTCGAAAATCAGGTGGCGCTGACGGGCTTACAGTCACCAGAAGTCGCGCCCAAGCTGAGTCAGCTCCAAGGCTTAAGCGTTGATTTGATCACCGAAAACCCGTTTGCTGCCAGCGACCAGTCCGGCACGCTGGAGCGGATCAAAAACCGGATGCGGCGGCAGATCGGGCTGGAGTCTTCCAAAGAAGCTTTCACAAGGTTTTGGAGCCAGGACTACCTTAGCCGTCAAGGCTGGGAGGCTTCGATCCAGTTTTTCCAGGGCGAAATTGAGCCATTGCTGGCCACCGCCTACTACCGCAATATCGGCGAAAACGGCAGATTCATCGACCGCTTCTGGCAGATTGATCTGTGGTTTATGGGGCTGTTTGCCGCTGAGTTTGTCGCCCGCACCCTTTACCTAAAACAGTACCATCAGCATAAGTCCTGGCTAGATGCCGTGATTTGGCGCAGCTATGATCTGCCACTGCTGCTGCCGTTCTGGCGCTGGCTGCGGATTATTCCTGTCGTGGTTCGGCTCAATCAGTCGCGGTTGGTCAACTTCCAGCCGATTGAACGCCGGATTCTGCGGAGCCTAATTGCCCATATCGCCATTGAACTGACCGAGATGGTAGTGCTACGGCTGATTGATCAAGCTCAAGATCTAATTCGCCGGGGTGAGATCACGCGCTGGCTGTTGCGCTCTAACTACATTGACTTGAATGGCGTCAACGAAATCGAGGAGATTGCCAAGCATTTCAGCGATCTGCTGCTCTATGAGGTGCTGCCCAAAGTTCAGCCTGAGCTAGATACCCTGCTCAGCTATGGGGCGACGCAGCTGCTGGAGCAGTCGCCCGTCTATGCCGGAATGCGAAATCTTCCTGGCGTCAGCGCCGCTGCCAACAACCTCACCCAGCGGCTGGCTGGCGATCTCTCGACGGGGCTATATGCAGCCATTCGCACCGTCTTGGAAGACGAAGCCGGAATTGCCCTGCTGCGGCAGCTGTTGGTGCGCCTGAGCGAGACGCTGAGCAGCGAATTGCAGCAAAGCCAGACGGCTGACGAAATTCAGTCGCTGACGGTGGCGCTGCTAGATGAAGTCAAAGTCAACTACGTGAAGCGCTTGGCCGCCGAAGATCTCGATCAGCTGCAAGCCCAGTCTAGTCGGCTTTATAAGCTGACTCAGCCTGAACGCTGAGCGGCTCACACTAATTCCAGAGCAATACGCTAAACTTATGCATGACAGACTGTGAGTTTGACAGCCTGTAGGTGAAATGCGTCTAGCTTAGCGGCTGGGCAAAGTATTTTACTTGAAGTGGGTGATTGCCCACTTTTTTTATTTTTATTGGGCTTGACCTGCCCGGTATCGCTCGCGAACCGCATCTAGAATCCGGCAACTCTGATGACCCATCCACTCATTCCCCAAGTCCTTGAGATCGCGGCTCCGGTCGCCAACCAGCTCGGATTAGATGTAGTGGCCGCAGTGTTCCAAACCAATCAGCACCCTCCGGTGCTGCGCGTCGATGTCCGCAATCTGTCCCAAGATACGGGCTTGAGCGACTGTGAGCAGATGAGCCATGCGCTGGAGGCAGCGCTGGATGCCGCTGATATCCTTCCAGATGCCTACGTGCTAGAGGTTTCCAGTCCTGGGATCTCTCGTTCCCTGACCACTGACCGCGAGTTCATTTCCTTTAAAGGGTTTCCGGTTGTGGTTACGACTGCTGAACCTCATGCAGGCAGCAGCTCTTGGGCAGGCCGACTGATGAAGCGAGATGAAGCTGCTGTCTATTTGAGCCAAAAGGGGCGGACTGTGGCGGTTCCCCGGCAGCTGATCGAATCTGTGCAGCTGGTGAACCAAGAATAGGCGAGCAAGATAAGTCCTGTGAGCTTAATACTGCCAACCATTTTCTAATTTCTAATAATTCTGAAGTAATTCCGAAGGAGGCTCCTCCCATGTCAATGGTTACACTACCTGGGCTGCAAGAGATGATTGACAGCATCAGCCGCGACCGTAACTTGCCCAAACAGGCGGTTCAGGCGGCGCTGCGCGAGGCATTGCTCAAAGGCTACGAACGCTATCGCCGCACCCATCGGCCTGATCTGGCCAGCTTTGACGAAGAGTATTTCGTCAATTTTGAGGTGGAGCTAGATGTCGAAGACGAGGGCTTTCGGGTGCTGGCCAGCAAAACCATCGTAGAAGCCGTTGACAACCCTGATCACCAGATTTCGCTGGCCGAAGTCCAAGAGGTGGCCGACGAAGCCCAGCTAGGCGATACGGTGGTGCTAGATGTGACGCCTGAGCAAGGCGAGTTTGGCCGAATGGCGGCGATTCAAACCAAGCAGGTGCTGGCGCAAAAGCTGCGAGACCAGCAGCGCAAGCTGATTCAAGAAGAGTTCCAGGAAGTTGAAGGCACGGTCTTGCAGGCGCGGGTGCTGCGGTTTGAGCGACAGTCAGTGGTGATGGCCTTGAGCAGCGGCTTTGGTCAGCCCGAAGTAGAAGCCGAGCTGCCGAAGCGGGATCAGCTGCCCAACGACAACTACCGCGCCAACGCCACCTTTAAGGTCTTTCTCAAAAAAGTGCTGGAAGGCTCACACCGAGGCCCTCAGCTGCTGGTGTCCCGTGCTGATGCCGGTTTAGTGGTGGATCTATTCGCCACTGAAGTTCCTGAAATTGAAGATGAGATTGTACGGATTGTGGCTGTGGCGCGCGAAGCTAACCCACCCTCCCGCTCAGTCGGGCCGCGCACCAAAATTGCTGTCGATACGCTGGAGCGCGATGTTGATCCGGTGGGAGCCTGCATTGGGGCTCGCGGCTCGCGGATTCAGGTGGTGGTGAATGAGCTGCGCGGCGAGAAAATTGACGTGATTCGCTGGTCGCCTGATCCCGCCACCTATATTGCCAATGCGCTCAGTCCGGCGCGCGTCCAGGAAGTGCGGCTGATCAATCCCGACGAGCGACAGGCGCATGTGCTGGTTCCCGACGATCAGCTCAGCCTCGCCATTGGCAAAGAAGGCCAAAACGTGCGGCTGGCGGCTCGCCTCACCGGCTGGAAAATCGACATTAAAGACAGCGCCAAATATGACTATGATGCCGAAACGCTGAAAATGGAGGCAATTTTAGAAGAGCGTCGTCTGACCCGCGAGGCGGCCATGGCCGAAGCCTATGACGACGAAGACTATGACGACGAAGACTATGATGACGAGCTAGCAGAATTTGACGCAGCGGGTAAACTCGCTGAGGCGAGCAGTCAGCCTGCCAGTCAGAGCGCCAGTCAGCCTAGCTCCGCTGCCGATGACGCCGAATACACAGATGGCGAGGCAGATAGCGATGGATTTGGCAATGCGGCAGCCGCAGCGCTACAGCGTCCCTAGCGG
>CASBQH010000382.1 GCA_949127695.1 Synechococcales cyanobacterium PMM_0073 | reverse complement strand
GTCTGAAACAATGCAGTCTGAAACAATGCCGCTAATGGGCGAGACGATTGATGTCAGCGAAAGCGGCGCTCAAATCCTGGTGGCGGGCAACCCCAACCTGCCCGATCTGGTGAGCTTGACCCTCAGCGGTGACTTTGGTCGCCAGATCCGGCTGAACGGCCAGATCAAACGCCGCCTGCCTGCTAGAAACGAGGCGACAGGCGTTCAAACCATTTTGGCAATTGACTTCACCGATCTGACGCCCGCCCAGCAAGATCAGCTCGCGCTAGTTCTCTACTCCGACGTGGCGGAATGGTACACCCAGCAGCGGCAAGAACTCGATCGCCCCTGGCAGTCGTTTCAGTTTCTGATCGGCGGGCTGAGCCGCGTGTTTCGAGAAATTAAGCCGGGGCAGAGTTTGCCTGTCCGCAAGCAGATTCAAGCCGCAGTTCAGCTTTACTGGGAGGGTCAGTTTTACCCCGGCACCGCCACCGAGATCAGCTCGCGGGTGCTGCAAATTCAGCTAGATAGCTGTCCGCCAGAGCTAGCCATGCTGCGTCGTTCAGCTCAGCCCATCGGCATTTTGCTCAGCCCTGATCTAGGCGGCTCCAATCCGGTGAATCTGCTGGCTCAGGTGCAGTCCATTGGCACGCGCCAAATGACGCTGGCTCAGGGTGGCCAAACGGTGACAACAGCCGCTGTTCCAGTCGAACTTACCTTTCCCCATGCGCTAGACGCCCAGCAGGCGCAGCGGATTCGGCGGCTAATGCAGCAGCTGGCGTGATCTCGCTAGCGCTAACCTGCTGGAAACTTGCTTCTGGCGTTGCGAAGAACTGGCGCTTGAACATAGAATAGTAAGCTGTGTAAAAAATTGCAGAATAGGCACCATGCCCAAACTTAAAACTCGTAAGGCTGCGGCCAAGCGCTTTTCTAAAAGCGGCACGGGCAAACTGATGCGCCGCAAGGCATTCAAGAACCACATGCTCCAGCATAAGTCGGCCAAGCGCAAGCGGCGGATTTCTAATATGGCGGTGGTGAACGAACGGGACGCCGACAATGTGCAGCTGATGCTGCCTTACCTCTAGGCTGCTTTAGCCCGTAATCTAGGCTGATCGAAATCCACGGGATCGGGTTATCCGCCACCCTTACCTGGATCGTTCGGCTGTTTAACTGAGAAGCTAATTTACAAGGAAACCAAACTATGGCTCGTGTTAAGCGCGGTAATGTTGCTCGCAAACGCCGCAAGAAAATTCTCAAATTGGCCAAAGGCTTTCGCGGATCGCATTCGCGACTGTTCCGCACTGCCAATCAGCAGGTGATGAAAGCCCTGCGAAACTCCTACCGCGACCGCCGCAACCGCAAGCGCGACTTCCGCCGCCTCTGGATTGCCCGGATTAACGCCGCCGCCCGCCAGCATAGTATGAGCTACAGCAAGCTGATGGGGGGTCTCAAAAAGGCAGATGTGCAGATCAACCGCAAAATGCTCTCGCAGCTGGCAATCCTCGATCCGGCAGGGTTTAGCAAAGTGGTTGAGATTGCGGGTAAGGCGCTGGCCTAGATCGTTCTGCTATTGGCACCCAAGTTGCTAAATCGACTGAATCGACTGTTCCAACGCTTAAACCTAGCTGCCCAGGTAATTTGGCCTCGGCGGCTGGGTTTTTCGCTGGTAGTTTTGCTAACGGCTAGCCTGATTGGGCTACTCTCTGCTGAGGGTAGCGCCGCTCGCACCGATTCGAGTCAGGCCGATCTGCGTCAGATTCAGCGGCGGGGTACGCTGATTGTCGGCGTCAAAGATAATCTGCCGCCGCTGGGCTTCCGGAATAGCCAAAACCAGCTGCAAGGGCTAGAAATTGCCATCGCCCGCCAGCTGGCTAAGGAGCTACTGGGCGATCCGACGGCGGTTGAGCTGAAGCCGCTGCTGAACCAAGACCGGCTGCAATCGCTGTTTGATGGCGAAGTCGATCTGCTGGTGGCTCGCCTCAGCATCACGGACGCCAGACTGCGGCTCGTGGACTTCAGCCGTCCCTATTACATAGATGGCGCAGCTTTCCTCACCCAAGATAGTCAGATGCGGCTGGGCGACTTGCAGCAGCAGACTGTTGCTGTCCTCAACGGCTCTGACACCATTCCGACCGTGCGTGCTCTGCTGCCCAACGTCAGGCTGCGCGGCGTAGACTCCTATCTAGAAGGCGAGCGCTTGCTGGGATCTGGAGCAGTCGCCGCCTTTGCCGCAGATGCCTCGGTGCTGACAGGACTGGCGCAGGAGCAGCCCAACTATACGTTAATCCCGACGCTGATTTCGGCTGAACCGCTCAGCGTTGCCACGCCCAAAGGCAGGCAGCATCAAGCGTTGCGCCAGCAGGTGAATCAGGCCATTGAACGCTGGCAAACTAACGGTTGGCTGAGACAGCAGATTACCCAGTCGGGGCTACCGGCTGAAGGATTTCCGAGTTTTACCAATTAATCCCAACTAATCTGACCCAATGCGGCGCTGGCTTCAGCCACAGGACGGTAGTTGGCGATACGAAGCGTCGGGCATAATTCCTCTACCGTAGCTCTACGGGTCAAGTAAGCTTCGGCTCGCTATGGCCTGATCTGACTCACTGCTGCTTGTTCCGCCGGAGAAACTGCCCATGCGTCTAGAACAGTTGCAAGCTTTTTTGGCGGTGGCTGAAACGGGGAGTTTTCAGCAGGCTACCCAGCAGTGCCATGTGACTCAATCCACGATCAGCCGCCAGATTCAAGGTCTAGAAGTCGAGCTAGGGCTACCGCTGTTTCACCGCACCTCGCAGGCTAAATTAACCCTGGCCGGAGAGCGGTTTTTGCCCCGCGCCCGCCGAATCTGCCAAGAATGGCACAATGCCACCACCGAGCTGACCGAGCTGCTAGAGGGCAAGCAGTCTGAGCTCTGCGTCGCGGCGATTCACTCGGTTTCGGCGCAGTATCTACCGCCCGTGCTGCAACAGTTTTGCCGAGACTATCCGGCGGTGCAGCTGCGCGTTACCTCGCTGGGCAGCGACCGAGCGCTGAAGGTACTTAAAGACGGGCTGGTGGATCTAGCCATTGTGATGAACAATCGCTTCTTAACCGCCAGCCCCGAAATGGTGGTTGATCTGCTCTATCAGGAGCCGGTCGAAGTGCTGATGGCGGCAGCGCATCCACTCACTCGCTACAAGCAGGTGCCTTGGGCGAAGCTGGCGCTCTATCCGCAGGTGGTATTTAAAGATGGCTACGGGATGCAGCGCTTGGTGCATGAGCAGTTTCAGCGCCATGTGCTGGACTTAAAGCCGCTGGTAGAGCTGAATACGCTGGATGGGTTTCGCGGCATGGTGCGGCAGGGCGAGTTTATTGCGCTCTTGCCTCAGTCGGCCTTAGTAGAAGCCACCCACGACCCGACGCTGGCAGTGCGATCCACCGAAGAGCCGCTGCTGAGCCGAGAGGTGGTGCTGGTGACGACTCAAGACCGGATCGAGATTCCGCCGATTCAGCATTTTCGGGCGCTGGTGCAGCAGCTCGTGGCGCAGCCTATGCTGCCAGTTTCTGAAACTTTGGGCGCGGCATCGCTCTGATGCAGTCCACTGTGATTTAGCCTGCAATTTACGGAGCGATCAGCCGCATACTTGAACAGCCCGGTCTAAACAGCGATTTTCTCTTCACCTAAATAATTCGATGAGTAATGCCTTTCGTGAACTGCTCCGCAAGGTTGGGAGTGGGCCTCACACCAGCGAAGACCTGACCCGCTCTGAGGCCGCAGCAGCCACCCGCATGATGTTGCTGCAAGAAGCTACGCCTGCCCAAATCGGCGCGTTTATGATTGCCCATCGGATTAAGCGCCCCACCGGCACAGAGCTAGCCGGGATGCTGGATGCCTACGACGAGCTGGGCCCTAGCCTCCAGCCAATCTCAGCTCGCTACCCAGCAGTAGTGATGGGGATTCCCTACGATGGCCGCAGCCGCACGGCTCCCGTCTCGCCCATCACCGCATTGCTGCTGGCGACAGTCGGCTGTCCGGTCGTGATGCACGGCGGACGCCGGATGCCCACCAAAGAAGGGCTGCCGCTGATCGAACTCTGGCAGGCGCTGGGCGTAGACTGGGCAAAGCTCTCTTTGGCGCAGGTGCAGCAGGTGTTTGAACAGACGCAGCTAGGCTTTGTCTATCTGCCGCAGCAGTTTCCGCTGGCCGAACAGCTCGTGCCCTACCGGGAGCAGATTGGCAAGCGTCCGCCCTTTGCCACCCTGGAGCTGTTTTGGTGCCCCTATCTAGGCGAGGCGAAGATTATCTCTGGGTTTGTGCATCCGCCCACCGAAGAAATGGCGCGGATAGCCTTTGCGCTGCGCGGCACGCGGTCATTCGTCACGGTCAAAGGCTTAGAAGGCAGCTGCGATCTGCCGCGTGAGCGCACCTGCATTATTGGACTAGGCCAGCCGGATGCCTCAATTCAGCGGCTGCTGCTACATCCTCGCGACTATGGCTTTGCGGGTGCTGATTTGGCGTTAGGTTCAGCAGCTGAGCTAGCTGCCTCGATGCAGGCACTCTTGCGGGGAGAACTTAGCTCGTTCAGCGAAGCGGCGATCTGGAATGGCGGCTTTTATCTCTGGCAGTCTGGCCATTCTGCGGATCTAGAGTCAGGATTTGGGCAAGCCAAAGATCTGATTGCTAGCGGTCAGGTTGCCCAAAAGCTGGCTGAGGTGATCGCCGCAGTCGAGCAGCAGCATCCGGCGCAAGCCGCTTATTCTCTGGCTGAGTGAGCTTGTCTGAAAATTTAAATTGACTGATTCGAGTCTTCACAGTTTTTCCTCTAATCTGAAAAAGCCGTAGGCTCAGATCAAGCAGCTTTGCCCGCGATCTGGCTTGCAGTTCCTCTACGAAATTTGCAAGGATGGCACTATGTTAATCGACGCAAGAACGATTGCTAGCGGCGAAACGATTGAAACCGACGTCTGTATTATTGGAGCTGGGCCAGCTGGGATTACGGCGGCTCAAGAATTTTTAGGCCGAGATCTGCGCGTCTGCCTGCTGGAAACTGGCGGACTAGAATATAGCGAGCCCGCCCAGCAGCTCGCCGCCGCTGAAGGCAACTCAATTGGCGATTTTTACCCCGGAGCCTACCACATCCGGCATCGCGAGTTTGGCGGCACCGGCCACCGCTGGAATATTCACCTTGACAGCGGCAAACCGGGCGTGCGCTACGTGCCCTTTGACCCAATTGACTTTGAGCAACGCGACGAGCTGCCCTACAGCGGCTGGCC
>CASBQH010000381.1 GCA_949127695.1 Synechococcales cyanobacterium PMM_0073 | reverse complement strand
TCAGAGTTTTTTGCCCTGCAAGTGCGCTGTCCGGCAGCAGCATGATCCAGGAGGCTGAGCATGTCTGAGTTACAGTCGCCCGATCTGTTCGGCACTGTCTTAGCGGCTCAGGCCAACTATTACTGGGTCAAGTCGAGCGCAGAGTCTCAGTCCTTACTCTGTACGAGTCGGGCGCGTCTGAGAAAAATTGGCCAGCAGGTGATGGTCGGCGATCGAGTCAGAGTCGAAGAACCCGATTGGACAGCAGGGCGGGGCGCGGTCGCAGAAATATTTTCACGTCAGAATCAGCTAGACCGTCCGCCCATTGCCAATGTCGATCAAATTTTGCTGGTGTTTGCGCTCTCTGAACCTACTTTAGACCCCACTCAGCTCAGCCGATTTCTGGTCAAGGCCGAATCGACCGGCATTGCCATCCAGCTTTGCCTCAACAAAAGTGATCTCATCTCAGCAGATCTCCAGCAGGCTTGGACGGCGCGGCTACAGCAGTGGGGCTATCAGCCCGTTTTGCTCAGCCTGCGTCAAGCGCCAGAATGTAGCAGTCTGCAAGCCCTGCTGAATCAAAAAATTACGGTGGTTTCTGGCCCTTCTGGGGTAGGTAAATCGAGCCTGATCAATCGGCTCATCCCTAAAGCCGAGCTGCGAACCAGTCTGGTTTCAGGCAAGCTGAGGCGGGGACGGCATACGACGCGGCATGTCGAGCTATTTGAGCTGCCCAATGGCGGACTGCTGGCCGATACGCCTGGGTTTAACCAACCCGACCTCACCTGCACCCCCAGCCAGCTTGCCACCTATTTCCCAGAGATCCGGCAGCGACTGGCAGCAGAAAGCTGTCAGTTTAATGACTGCCTGCACCGAGACGAACCCCATTGCGCCGTGCGAGGCGACTGGGAGCGCTACCCGCTCTACCTCACTTTTTTAACCGAGGTGTTGGCATATCAACAGCAGCTCGATCAGCGTAGCGACAGCGAAGCCACGACTAAATCTAGAACTGGGCAGGCTGGAGCCGTCGAGCAGGAGCCGAAACTGGCATCTCCCTATCGCCGGATTTCTCGCAAGACTGAGAAACAGCAGCTGCGACAGCTTTACCAGGACGAGCAGTGGACAGAAGAAATTTGTCCAGAGGATGAGTAGAGCAGCTAGGCGGGCGCTAGCGTCATTTGGTAAAGCGAGTAGCGAAAGGTAGCATTGGTATATTTCTCTCTCAGCTGATCCCAGTTAGAAAGGGCGCGCTGGCGCTGTTGCTGAATCAGCTGGAACAGATCAGGAGCAGTCGCGGGATCGAGATCTAATAGCGCTAGCAGCACATGGGCATCTTGCAGCAGTCCCAAATCTTCCTGGAGCTGCTTGAGTTCTTCCACCCACTGCCCAAACTCATCGCCATAAAACTCAGCAAAAAACTCAGACTGATAGCGCGCATGTTTGCAGGTTTTGCGGAGTTCATGCAGCATAGTTTCATCTTGATCAGCACCACAGTCAGCCCACCAGCCCGGATGCAGCAGCAGCTCGGACAGCAGAGGCGTGAGCAAATCAGGCAGCGCTGCCGCTAGCGACAGCTGGGCTAGCGGGCGGTAAATCGGCTTGGCCAGCCAATCTTCATAGGCGGCTTTGAGATCGCAGTATTTACTGGCTGTCAGACTCTGTTCAACCCGCTTAAATGTCTTTTGCCGCTGGGCTTTCAGTCGCTCAATTGCCTGATCGATCTGAAGCTGTTCATCTGCCGCAACTTGAGGGCGGTATTCTTGCTTTAACGCAGCAAGCTGAACATCTAGATCCCGCAATCCGCCCAGCACTTTTGCCAACTTTTGAATTTGCTGAGCCTGAGCGGGTTTGGGTAACTCTACAACCTGATCAAACAGCTGTAAAACAGTTCGCAGACGGCGGCTACTGACCCGCATTTGATGCAGATATTCTGGATCAGTATCCTGCAAAACGCCTGCCTCTTGTTTAATTAAGCGCCGATACTGCTTGTCAATCAGCTTTAACGCAAAATCTCCTAGCGTCACTACCGAAATGACGGCTGGCTGGCTGTTCGCCTTGCCCGATTTTCTGCCTGATTTACGAGCTGGAGCTGACTTCTGTGCAGATGCTTTCCGATCTGCCTGCCCAGAGGCTTTGACCGCAGGTTTTGCCATAAGGCGCTCGCTCCATTCAACAAAAAATAATGCTAAAGATTTTTTAATAGCTATATATCTTAAATTCTAGGGAATTTCGCCAAAAGCTGCGTCATACCTGAGATGCAGAGCGCCGTTTAATTCCCAAACGGGATGCTCTCAATGGGCTGAACCTCAGGCAGCGTGGGCGACTGGATCTGATTATCCGATTCGGGCGCTGAAAGAAAATTTAGCGTGGGAGCCGCTAGATTCGGAGCAGATAAAGTGGGAGCCGCAAAAGCCGGAGCCGCGAGGGTCGGGGCGGCCAGCTGGGGCACAACGCCCTGGAAGCCAACAAAGGCTGGAGCCGCCAGCGCTGGCGCTGCGAAGCTGGGAGCCGCCAAGGCTGGCCCCGTCAGCTGGGGCGCTGTAAAGGTTGGACCCACAAAAGCAGGATCTGTGAGCGTAGGAGTCACCAAACTGGTCGTGCCCAAATTACTCTCAGGAAAGACGGCAGTTGGAACCTGAGGCGTCACCACATTCGTCACCTCTGGCACTTCAGGGACGGGCACAGCTGGCGGCTCTGGAATCGGCAGAAACAGCTGATCGAGATTGACCACAGGCACGGTGGCTTCAGGCAGAGCGGGTATCGGCACTTCTTGAGCCATCGCCGCGCCCGTTCCGCCAATCAGCATCCAGCTGATGCAAGTAACTCGGAGGCAGACAGAACAGTTCATTCGGCGCATAGCTTTAGCCTAGAAAATTCTCTAGCCGTAATTATATGCCCGAACGCTGGAACGCGGCAGATAATGTTGCAGCTAAAATCTGGCAGAGCAGCCAACTAGATCGGCATTTGCCAGACGCGCACCGTTTTGTCAGAGCTGCCGCTGATTAAAAGCTTGCCGTCCGGGCTGAGCGCAATTGAGTTGATTGTGTCGCTATGCTCGCTCCAGGTCATCAGCACTTTGCCCGCTGCAAGATCCCAGAGCTTGATTGTGCTATCAGAGCTACCGCTGATTAAAACTCTGCCGTTGGCGGTTAGCGCCAGGGCATTCACGTCGCGGATATGGTCGCTTAAGGTGCGGAGCAGCTCGCCGGTTTGCACATTCCAGAGGCGAATCGTTTTATCTTTGCTGGCCGTAATCAGCGTTTGACCATCGGGCGTAAACAGAATCGCATGAACGGGGTTGATATGGCCAATATAGGTTTGGAGATACTCGCCCGTTCGCAGGCTCCAGAGCTTGGTTTTGTTATCCAGTCCGCCGCTGGCGAGCAGCTTGCCATCTGGGCTAATTGCCATGGTTTTGATCATGCCTGCCACTTCCGCCAGCGTCTTGAGGAGTGCCCCAGTGTTGGTACTCCAGAGCCGAATGGTGCGATCTTCGCCGCCGCTGACCAACAGCTTGCCGTCTGGGCTAATCGCCACTGCGTTCACGTCCCGGCTGTGCCCGGTTAGAGCGCCCAGCAGCGAGCCGTTTAAAAAACTCCAGACCCGCACGGTATAGTCATCGCTGCCGCTGACCAGCGTTCTGCCATCCGGGCTAATGGCGATGGTGTTTACGCCGCGATGATGCCCGGTCAGGGTCAGCAGCGGCTCGCCTGTTTGAAGGTTCCAGACTCGAATTGTATCGTCGAGACTGCTGCTGGCGAAGGTGGGCGCGTTGGGGCTAGGAGCCACGCAAGTCACCCAGGAGGAATGCGCCGTCAGCACATATAAGCAACGTGAGCCGCGCGGTGAGCCGGTGGATCTGGGCGTCGAACTGCGGGGAGCGGGCGGGCTAGAAACTGGGGGAGCAGAGGCAGGCGGCTTAGAGATTGGGGGCTTAGAAGTAGGGGGTTTGGAG
>CASBQH010000380.1 GCA_949127695.1 Synechococcales cyanobacterium PMM_0073 | reverse complement strand
GGCCATGCTTGGTATCGTCCATCTGGCTGGGCTGGGTTTGGCTAAACTGGGCTGGGGTGACTGCTGATGTCATATGCGCTAATGCAGTGGGGTAATTGCGTCGAGTTGGATTCAGGCGGTGCAAGAAGCCAATTTTATCGCTGTAGGCTTTTTTCTATTATGAAACATTCAGCCTAAACCACTCAACTGGAGTGAAGTTTTAAGACAACTCGAATCACCCCACGCATAAAAACGCATGAAGTTTTGATTGAAATACTACCGTTATTCACTTCTTAATATCGGCTTTACCTGAAGCGAGATTGGCCTGTGATACTATCCGTCTCATCCAGACAGAATTTTCCTATGCATTCATAGCGGCAGCTGCGTTCTCAATCGAGGCGCGAGTTCTGCCTGCTCAATTTGCAGGATGAGGCTGATTGGTGCTGTCCAAACTTTCTTGAAATTTCTAGGTGTGAGGCGATGAATACAAATTTTTGGAATCGGCTGTTGCTGACTCCAGTCGTTGGACTGGCTCTGCTGGCTGCTCCTGTGAACGCAGCCGAAAAGGTGACTGCCCAAGCCGCCGATCTTCAGCCTGTCGAAGCGACTGAGCTGGACTCTAGCGAGACAAATGACTCAGTTACGGTGATTCCGGTTACAACTGAAGCAGCTGCACCTGAAGCTCAGCCTGCGGCAGAAGCAGCAGGAACAGTCGGTTTACCCACAGCCGAGCCGCTTGCTCCGGCTCCGCTCACAGCAGATGCTACTCCGGTGATCACGCCTGCTGCTCCGGCTGCGCCATCTGACGCACAGCTATCTGACGCAGCGCCCACAGGCGAAATGCTCACCCAGGCCAATCAGTACAGCGGCGGCTCCTCAAACCAGGTAACGAGCGTCAGTTCAATGGGTCAGGTGACTTCCATTACCCAGCTCTCCGACGTGCAGCCCACCGACTGGGCCTACCAGGCACTCCAGTCGCTAGTTGAGCGCTATGGCTGTATCGCGGGCTACCCTGACGGCACCTACAAAGGTCAGCGCGCCCTCACCCGCTTTGAGTTTGCGGCTGGGATGAACGCCTGCCTCGATCGAATCAGCGAGCTGATTGCAGCCAGCACGGCAGATTTGGCCACCAAAGAAGACTTGGCCACTTTGCAGCGATTGCAGGAAGAGTTTGCCGCCGAGCTAGCCGCCCTGCGCGGACGGGTCGATGTGCTGGATACGCGCGTCTCTGAGCTGGAAGCCAACCAGTTCTCCACCACCACCAAGCTATCCGGTGAGACGATTTTTGGGGTGGCTGGAGCCTTTGGCGGCGGCCTCTCGGATGACGACAATAGCAGCCTGCAAGAGAACAACAACATTCTGGCTTCGGGACGGGTGCGTTTATTGTTTGACACCAGCTTTAGCGGCAACGACTTGCTACGGGCGCGTCTGTCTGCGGGCAACTTCAGCCGCTTCAACACGACGGATCTACAGGGCAACACGGTCTTGGGTAGCGATGGTCGTCTCGGTTTTGATACCGATACTGATAATAATCTGGTAGTCGATATCTTGACCTATCAGTTCAAGGTTGGGCCGTTTGTGGCAATTGCGGCAGCTCAGGCTCCTGACTTCTATGACCTGGGCTTCTTCGATGTGGTCAGTCCATTTGCCAGCGCCGGTCGAGGAGCCATTTCGCGCTTTGGCCGTTTCAACTCCATCTACAGAACGGCTTCTGGAACTGGGGCTGGTTTAGGTCTAGACTTTGATTTTGCTAGCGTCAAAGTAGCTTATCTTGCCGGTGAAGCAGGCAACCCTAGCCCCGGTCAGGGTTTGTTCAATGGCGACTACGGTGCGCTGGCTCAAGTGACAATCAAGCCGCTGAGCGCCCTGACTGTAGCCTTTACCTATGTCAACTCCTATGCTGGCGGCGACGGCAATGGGGCGGCAGTGGGTTTGAATACCGGCACGGGCAGCAGTCGGTCGCGGGTGCGAGTCGGCGACCGACCGGTTGTGGCCAACTCCTATGGAGCTGAAGCCAACTTCAGAATTGCCAAGTTCCTCCAGATTGGCGGCTGGTTTACCTACTCGGCAGTGCGCGTGATTGATACGGGTGATGCCCAAGTCTGGACTTATGCTGGCACAATTGGCATCCCTGATCTGGGCAGCAAAGGCAGTCTGCTCGGCTTTGTCGTGGGCGTTGAGCCTTATCTGGGCGGCACGAGTGGCTTTGCCGTTAGCGACCGCCGCCAAGATAATACAAACGGTCTACATGTCGAGGGATTCTACCGCTTTCAGCTGAACGACAACATCAGCATCACGCCGGGTGTGATTTGGCTGACGGCTCCCAACCATGACCAAGATCTGGATGATGCAGTAATTGGCGCAATCCGCACCACCTTCACCTTCTAAAGTCTGTTCGTTCATTCAGTTCCAATCACCTAACTTAGCTAGACCTGCGGTTCCCTCAACCCGCAGGTCTTTTTTTAAGCCAATTGCCTCAGCTAGGCTGGCTTAGGAGTTGACTTAGAGCAAATTAAGATGACAACAGCTATGACTTGAAGGATCGCTTAAAAAAGGGGGTGCCAGAACGACACACCCTCACACCACGTTGAATTCACTCCTAGAGCCACTGGCTCTTATCTAAATCTGACTCTATCTGACGTAAATCAATCGACCCGACTCAGCTATTTCGCCATCAGGGACGAATGCTTAAAAGTAGGTCGGCCAGTTTTCGCGATCAGACTCTGGAATGCTGTAGCGCAGTGGGTTGCCGCAGGAAGGCGTATTTTGGTTGTTGCGGCAAACCCAGCTGCCCTTGCTCAGCTCACTGCTGATTCTGGGCGGCTCGGCGCAGTCTGGGCCAGGGTTATTTTTGCAAACCCAGCCGGTGTCAGCCGTATTGCGAGCGGGGTTGCCACACTGCGGATCAAGGCTGTTGCGGCAGGCAAAGCTGCCCGGTTCGCGCTCGTAGTAACCCGCGCTGGCTTTGGGCGCAAATGCCAAGGGCGCGAGCAAAATGCCCAGACCTAGTAAGCCTGACGAGACGGAGAGTAGCTTTTTCATAGTTGCTTTATGGTTGCTTTAACGCTAAAGATCCGATGCTTCGGTGATCATACTTGACCCAGACGGGTCAGGCTAGTCAAAATCTATCGTCAGACTGGAGGGGGCGTAATCGTGATTTTACTTAAGTTCGTCAGCCTAGACGCCTTTTTTGAAACATCTTAGAGGATTAAATCACTTAAGCATCGGCAGGATTAAGTCAACTCAGAAATCGCTGCGGCCAGCCTAGAGCCTAGATCTGATTTAGACTCTACCTAACATAGATTGTTAAAAACGTCGGCTCCGCTGCGCCTGTAGCTTTAGCCAAAAGCATTTGAGGAATCACCCGAATGATCACCCAAATTGAGCCGCGTCAGCCCACAAAGCCCTGGCTATTGATCAGCTGGTCGCTGCTCATCTATGCCTTTCTCTATCTGCCGGTTTTGGTGCTGGTGGCGATCAGCTTCAATGATTCGCCCATCCTGTCGCTGCCGTTTCGGGGCATAACGCTTAACTGGTATCGCCAAGCCGCTCAGGACAGCTCGCTGCGGCTGGCGCTGGGCAATTCGCTCCAGGTGGCTGCTGCCGCCACGCTGCTGGCAACTGGGCTAGGTATATTAGCCGCCTTTGCCTGCTGTCGCTATCGCTTTTGGGGGCAGCGCAGTCTGCGCGTAGCGCTCAATTTGCCGATTCTGCTGCCTGGAATTGTCACGGGGGTGGCCATGCTGGCCTATTTTTCAGATCTGGGCTGGGAGCTGTCGCTGCTGACGGTGATTTTGGGGCATGTGGTGTTTGGCCTGCCGGTCGCCTTTGGCACGATCTACAGCCGTCTTAGGCAGTTCCCCAACAGTCTGGCTGAAGCCGCCGCAGATTTGGGAGCAGCGCCCGTCCAGGTCTTTGCCGATGTGATCTGGCCTTATATCCGCAGCGCTGTATTTTCGGCGGCGCTGCTGGCCTTCACGCTGTCGTTTGATGAAGTGGTTGTGACTATTTTTTTGACTGGGCGCGACAACACGCTGCCGATGGAAATTTGGGGCAGGCTCCGCACCCGCATCACCCCAGAAATTGCCGCCGTCGCTACGCTGATATCAGTTGTCAGCGGTGCAGTTGTGCTATGTAGTCAGTGGATCACAGCGCAGGGTAAAGCGCCAGGTAAAGCGCCAGGTAAAGCGGCCAAATTATGAAAGACAGCCTGCTGTATTTAGATCAAGTGAGCAAACTCTATGCCACGCCGCAGGGCTGGCTACAGGCGGTGCGCGAGGTGACGCTGGAGGTGCAGGCGGGCGAATTCTACTCGCTGCTAGGATCGAGCGGCTCTGGCAAAACCACTACGCTCAGGCTAATTGGCGGCTTTGAAATCCCTGACGCGGGGCGGGTGATGCTGGGCGGCGAGGATGTGACTCAACTGCCGCCGCATCGACGCGATCTGCATACAGTGTTTCAAAACTACGCGCTGTTTCCCCATCTCAGCGTCGCCCAAAATATTGCCTACCCGCTCAAAATCGCCAGACTGCCTGACTCAGAGATCAAGCCTCGCTTGGCCGATGCGCTCGAAATGTTTCGGATCAGCGAACTGGCAGAGCGCCGCCCCACTCAGCTCTCTGGCGGACAGCAGCAGCGAGTGGCGCTGGCGCGGGCTTTAATTAGCCGTCCCAAGGTGCTGCTGCTAGATGAGCCGCTTTCTGCCCTAGATGCCCAAATTCGTGAAGATCTGCGGCAGGAGCTGCGCCAGCTTCAGCGCCAGACCAACCTGACGTTTATCTACGTCACGCATGACCAAGAAGAGGCGCTGGGGCTGAGCGACCGGATTGCCGTGATGCAGCAAGGCCAAGTCGAGCAGGTGGGCAGCCCCCGCGAAATTTATGACCGCCCTGCCTCGCTGTTTGTGGCGCGGTTTATTGGTAAGGCTAACTTTTTAACGGGTCGGGTGATCCAGACTGAGCCTTTAACTGTGGCAGTGCAGGAGCTGACAATTCGGGCCACCGCACCCAGCCATCAGCCGCTTCTGGGCGAAACGGTGACGCTAATGATTCGGCCTGAACAGCTGCGGCTAAATTCACTTCAGCCAGATCCACTGCTTGACCTAGAACAGCCTAACCTGAATCAGATCCGAGGAAAAATCACTGGCGAAACCTATGTGGGGCAACTGCTGCAACTCCAGATTGACACCGCGCTGGGGCCGCTAATCGCCACGGTGCTGGGTGGCGCTGTCTTAGGCGGCGAGGTGAACTTAACTTGGCCAGCTTTCGCCTGCATCGTGATTTCTCCTAGCGCTTCTGCGTAGTCTTACTGCGTTCTGTTGCTTGCTTTATCCTTCCTTGACAGCTCGGCAGCAATCCAGATGAAGGCTTCACCCAATTGCTAAAATCACGCGGCTAGCATGGGAGCGTGAACCCAAACGGTGACAACGGTGACGACATTTCAAGGGACGGCAGCAGCCGATATTCTGATCGGTACGCCAGAAGACGACGTGCTGCTGGGCTATGGCGGTGATGATCAGCTCACGGGAAACGCAGGCAACGACAAGCTGTTTGGCGGTGAAGGCGGCGATAGTTTGGATGGCGGCGCTGGCCTGGATGAACTGTTTGGGGAAGCGGGCAATGACGAGCTGAGAGCTGGCGCTGAGAACGATAAGCTATTTGGCGGCGAAGGCAATGACCAGCTGTTGGGTGAAACAGGCGATGATGAGCTTCAGGGCGAGGCAGGCAATGATATCCTAAATGGCAGTATCGGCGATGATATTATCTATGCTGGAACGGGTAATGATACATTAATTGGCGATAACGGAAATGACCTGCTATACGGCGAAGCAAATAACGATGTAATTTCGGGCGGAGCCGGGAACGACGCGCTGCGCGGTGGCGATG
>CASBQH010000379.1 GCA_949127695.1 Synechococcales cyanobacterium PMM_0073 | reverse complement strand
AATTTTTGCCCTGGCGCATCTCAGCTTCTCGGAGGTGCTGCCGCTGGCGACGCTGGGCATTGTGCTGGGCTTTGTCTATACGCGCTCACGCGGACTGCTGGCCTCGATGCTGCTGCATAGCCTCTGGAATAGCGTCACCATGGTGGGTTTATTTATTTTGGGCAGCGGCGCGAATTAGCCCGGAGCTGGAACCAGCGCGATTGGCTGTTTACGACTGGGAATCTGGCGCTTGTCGCCACTGGTCTTTTCTGAACTGGTCTTTTCTGAACTGGTTTTTTCTGGACTGGGCTTTTGGAGTGCGGGTGCAGCGGGTGCGGCGTCAGGCTTGAGGTTGGAGCCTGGGCTAGTTTCTGGGCTGGCTGTTGGGCTGGCTTTCGGACTGGCTTTCGGACTGGCTGCTGGCGCTCTAGAATCTGAGCCGTTTGGATCGGGTGAAGCTTCAGACTGCGGATGCTGGCGCTGCAAAAGTTGCGGCATCGTGACAAACTGATAGCCCTGGTTCTGCAAGGCAGTAATCATCTGCGGCAATGCCTGCACCGTGGCTGAGGCAGTGGGCGTGACTGAGCCGTGGTTTAAGCCATCATGCAGCAGCACAATCCGACCGGGCTGAGCGTTCCGCAGCACGTTGTCTAGCAAAATGGGCGCAGCCACCAGCGGATCTTGCGAATCTATCGACCAGAGAATCACGGCCTGGTGATGGCGCTTGGCATAGTTGACTAAAGGGCTATTAATATCGCCCGTCGAGGGACGAAACAGCGCTGTCTTGGCTCCAGTGGTTTCTTCAATTAGCTTGGCGGTATCCTTCACCTCATGCTCTGCGTCAATATTTTGGTCGGCTGCGCTCAGCCAGTTCCAGCCTCGGTTGCCGACGGCATGACGCTCAGCCACAATCCGCCGCGCCAAGTCCGGCTGCTGCTCAATCTTCACCCCCGACATAAAAAACGTCGCCTGCACCTGGTACTGCCGCAGAATATCCAGAATCTGCGGCGTAATTTCTGGATCAGGGCCATTGTCAAAGGTCAGGGCAATTAGCTTTTCGGCATTCGGCAAATCCACCTGCGAAACCACCGTCCCTTCCGCCTGCTTGGGCACCGTAAAATCCGTCTGGCTGGGCGGCGGCGGTATCCGAATGATTTGGCCATTCGGCAGCTCAACGCCGCTGAGGCTATCCGTCAGCGCCGGGGCAGAAGGCTCATCCTGCTCCAGCGCTCGCCCGATTGCCCCATGCAATAACCAATAGCCGATCAAAAAGCCCGCCAGAGTGAAGCTGCTCATAAACAGCGACCGCAGTAGCTGAAACCGCATCTGGCTGGCCGTCTGCTGCCGCCGCCTGTGCCGCCGCCGAGCGCCAGCGGGCGAGTTAATTCGCACCGAAGTCTGCCAGAGCAGTTTGGGGTCGCCCGTCATCCGCGCGACTAGCCGCACCCCCTGAATAGCGTCAGAGTTGAGCGTCCAGAGCCGATAGCAGATAAAGCGGGTGAGCTGCTCACGCAGATGCAGGCAAGCCTCGCGGCGGCGCGGGCGGCGAAAGTCAATCAAAATCTTGAAAAACTGATCTGGAGCAGGCTGCACCTGAATCTGCACCCCTTGCGGACTGAGCAGGCTGTTCATCCAGTAGGTGAGGGCTTGACAGTTGCCAGCCTGAGCCAGTTCTAGCAGAGAGGGCTGATATAGCGCGGTTGAATAAGTCATGCGTCCTCGACACTAAATGCACAAGAGCCAAAGCGGGGCAAAAGCAGCAGCAGAAATAGCCAAAAGGCCGATTTTTGCTGAGTCTCCAGCTGTTCTAAAACCGGCAGCTGAGCCGCCGCCAAATTTTAGACGTACATTATATATAGCGCCTGCCAAAAGTCAACAAGTTCAGTTGGAAATTGCTCAAATTGCCTCAAACTGACAGCCTGCCGCCAAGAAGCGCACCGCCTGCTGGCTCTCTACAGGGCGCGAAAACAGATAGCCCTGCATGAAGTCACAGTCGAGGGCTCGCAGCATTTGCAGCTGCTCCGGGGTTTCCACGCCTTCGGCCACCACATCCATGCCCAGACTGTGAGCCAGCACAATGATCATATTTACGGTTTCCAGGTGAGCACCTGACTCTAGATCAGCGCGGCGAATAAACGAGCGATCGATCTTGAGTACGTCAATTGGAAACTCATGCAGACGGCTGAGTGACGAATAGCCAATGCCAAAATCGTCAATGCAGAGCTGAATGCCGAGCTGCTTTAGCTGATGCAGCGCTGCCATTTGCTTGTCATCGTTCTCTAGCAAATAGCTTTCGGTAATTTCCAGCTTCAGGCAGTCGCCGCTGACGCCCGTGGCGCTCAAAATTTCGCGAACTCGCGTCACCAGATCAGGCTGGCGCAGCTGAATTGCCGAAAAGTTAATGTTTAGCTTCAGCGATTCCCCTAGCGCTTTGGCAAACCGCTCTGGAAACTGCTGCTGCCACTGGCTCAGCTGCCGACAGGCAGTTTCAAATACCCACCAGCCTAGCGGCACCACCAAATGCGTCTCCTCGGCCAGCGGAATGAAGCGATTGGGAGTCATTAGCCCCTGCGTTGGGTGCTGCCAGCGCACCAGCGTTTCAAAGCCGTGCAGCGCGCCAGCTGCGGTCAAAATCGGCTGGTAGTGCAGGCTGAGCTGCTCCCGCTCTAGGGCACGCCTCAGGTCATTCTCTAGCTGGAGCAGCTCTTTGGCCTGTGCCTGCATGACGGGGTTAAAGACCTCGAAGCGATTTTTGCCCTGTGCCTTGGCGCAATACATGGCAATATCGGCGTCGCGCAATAGCTCTTCGGGGCGCTGATAGCTGCGGCTGTCCAGGGCAATCCCAATGCTGGCTTCAGAATAGACTTCGCCTTCTTCGAGATGAAACGGCTGGCTGAGCTGTGTTTTAATTTGATTGGCGACGGCAATTGCTTTGGCGACATCTGCGGGTTCCAGCAGAATGGCAAATTCATCGCCGCCCAGCCTCACGACTTGATCTGGAGAGGTCAAACCAGATTGCAGTCGCTCTGCCATCGCTTGCAGCAAATGATCGCCCGCCAGATGCCCCAGGCTATCGTTGATGGACTTAAAGCGATCAAGATCGATAAACAGCACGGCATAGGTTTCGGCCTGCTGCTGGATTAACTCAGTTAGGCGGCGGGTAAACCAGCTGCGGTTGGGCAAGCCCGTCAAGACATCGTGATAGGCGGCATGGAGTAACTGCGCCTGTACCTGCTCAATATCCGCCTGCTTTTGCCGCAGCTGCTGCACCGACTCCAGCGTTTTGGCAATCGTAATTTCTAGATCGCGAAAGTCAATGGGCTTGGTGAGAAAATCAAATGCGCCCCAGTTCATCGCCCGCCGAATGTTGGGAATATCGCCATAGGCTGAAATCACGACTGCCTTTAGCCCCCGGTCAATTTCGGCTAGCCGCATCAGCAGCGTCATGCCGTCCATGGTGGGCATATTTAAGTCGGTGAGCACCATATCAATATCGGTGGCGTCGGTTTGGAGGCGATCAATCGCATCAAGACCATCGGTGGCAAAGACAAAATCGAATTCTTTGGCTCTAATCTGTCTCCGAAACCGCTGTAAAATCAGACGCTGGAGATCAATTTCGTCATCTACAACCAGAATTTTGGCCGTCATGTCAGGAACTCTTGATAAAACGTTAAAGTGAATTAGTCTAGGCGAATTAAATCACAAATTAAATCACAAATTGAATCGCAAATTAAGCGATCGGTATTCGCCAAATTGAACTTTGCGGGTGATGTTTGGCCTGTT
>CASBQH010000378.1 GCA_949127695.1 Synechococcales cyanobacterium PMM_0073 | reverse complement strand
GTGCATCAGCTGGGCGGATTTCGCAAGCAGGGCAAGTCGGCAGCGGCAGCCGAGCGGATTTTGCAGCAGGCGCTGGCGCTGCAAGAGGCGGGCGCGTTTTCAATTGTGCTGGAGCATATCCCAGATGAGCTGGCGCTGAAGATCTCGCGGGAGCTGATGATTCCGACAATTGGGATTGGGGCAGGGCCGCACTGCGACGGGCAGGTGCTGGTGACGGCAGATTTGCTGGGCATGTCTACCTGGCGACCCAGCTTTGCCAAAGCCTATGTCAATCTGCATGAGACCATTACGCAGGCGGTGCAGAGCTACGCTGAAGAAGTGAAGCAGCATCAGTTTCCGCCCGCTGCTGAATCTTGAGCGTTTTGCTCTTAAAATTAAGCGAGCAACCCGCAGGAGTATTGTCCGTATGGTTAATAGTTCAGAGCATGATGCAGGGCATGATGCCGGAGATAATTTGGGAAACGATTTGAGCAGCTTTGCCAAGCTCACCCAGTTTTTAGCGCAGCTTGACGCAGAGCAGATCTATCATACGCTGTCGCATCACCGCGAAGAGAGCGTCATGGTGAATATTGCAGTGCCAGGACAGCGCTGGGAAGTAGAATTTTTTGTGGATGGCTCAGTAGAAGTTGAGAAATTCATCAGCGCAGGCGATATTACCGATGAGGCAACGCTGTCTGAACTATTTGAGAAATATGGCGATGATGCCGTTGAGTAATTTACAGCAGAGTAACAGGAAAAGATTGTGATTGATCTCAGACAGCTCCGAGAACATCCAGATTCATTTCTAGAACGCCTGAACTTGCGCGGCGACTATAGCGCCCCAATTCAGCAGATTTTGACGCTAGATCAGCAGCAGCGGCAAATCGAAGTCGAGCGTTCGCAGCTGCAAGCACGTAGCAACGAGATTGGCAAACTGGTGGGGCAGCAGATTAAGTCGGCTGGCAAAGATGATCCAGCCGTGCAGGCGCTCAGAGACGAAGGCAACCAGATTAAGGCAAAGCTGAGCGAGTTAGAGCCAGCGGAAAAGGTGATTAAAGCCCAGCTCGAAGCCCTAGCGCTGACGATTCCCAACCTGCCCGACCCCGCAACGCCAGTGGGTAAGAACGAAGATGAGAACGTTGAAATTAAGCGCTGGGGTGATGAATATCTGCCGAGCAATCCCGATGTTTTGCCGCACTGGGAAATTGGCGAACGGCTGGGGATTCTCAACTTTGAGCGCTCGGCGAAGATCGCCCAGAGTCGATTTGTGACGTTAATTGGCGCTGGAGCCGCCCTAGAGCGCGCCCTGATTCAGTTCATGCTAGATCGCCAGACTGCCGCAGGCTACACCGAAATCAGCCCGCCCTTTTTAGTCAACAGCGCCTCGCTCACTGCCTCTGGGCAGCTGCCCAAATTTGCCGAAGAGAGTTTTAAGTGCGACAAAGACGATCTCTGGCTGCTGCCCACTGCTGAAGTGGCGATTAACAGCCTGCACCGCGACGAAATTTTAGAAGCCGACAGCCTGCCGCTGCACTACTGCGCCTACACGCCCTGCTTCCGACGCGAGGCGGGTAGCTATGGTCGCGATACGCGCGGGCTAATTCGGCTGCACCAGTTTGATAAAGTCGAAATGTTCAAATTTGTCCGGCCTGAAACCTCGGAGCAAGAGCATGAAAGCCTCTTACAAAACGCTGAGGCCATTCTACAGGCGCTGCACCTGCCCTACCGCGTGATCACGCTCTGCACGGGCGATCTGGGCTTTTCGGCGATTAAAACCTACGACCTAGAAGTTTGGATGCCCTCCCAGGCCAAATACCGCGAGATCTCCAGCTGCTCCAACTGCGGTGATTTTCAATCGCGGCGCGGCAACGTTCGGTTTAAGCAGGCAGGCAAAAAAGGCACGCAGTTTTTGCATACGCTGAACGGCTCCGGGCTGGCGGTGGGTCGGACGATGGCGGCGATTTTAGAAAACTATCAGCAGCCAGATGGCTCGGTGCTGCTGCCGAAAGCCCTACAGCCCTATCTAGGCCGAGAGCGGCTCTAAGTCGGGCTTCTAGCAATCTAAGACCGCATGGCGCTCATGGTGTTTTTCCAAGACAGCTCCTTATACAGAATCTCCAGCGCCCGCTGCCCTGAGCCAGAAAACAGCTGGCTATCGGTGAGTTCTTTCAGCACCTGCTGGGTGAGCTGCGAGGCAAAGCTGCCGCCAAACTTGAGCAGATGGCTAAAGTAGCAAAACTGCGGCTGTTCGGCCTCGTTTAAGTGAAAGCGATAGGTTTCGGCCTGGTTCATCAAAAAGGCGGAGCTGTTGACGGGCACGACCACACGCGGAATGCCGTGCTTGCCGTAGGCTGTCGCATCACGTCCCACCATTGCGCCAATTAGCACCACGCCCAATAGCGTCCGGGTTTCGGCAATCAGATCGGGCGCAAACAGCGGGTCAGGCTCGCTGGAAAGGCGCGGGCCACTGCTGAGAAACATCGGGTTAAATAGCTGCGAGTTATAGATCATCCCGACAGCCCAATGCCGCTCTCCGGGCGACTCTAGCTTGACAAAGCAGCCAAAGCCGTAGTCGTCGGCCTGCGGCGGATGGCTCACATCCATCTGGTCATCAAGCTGCACCACATAATCGCAGTGTGAGTTTGATTTAACTACTTTTCCCAGCCGCATCTAGCGTCTCCTCAATCTGTGCTGCTCTAGGCGTAGAGCCTGCCAGCAATTATACGCGCTCTGGCGGGTTCCGCAATCCGCTGAGGCGAATGAATTTCCAGAGATCTCAGCCCGATTATGCTGTACTGCCCTTACTATGACAGTACGATGGCCTTCAGATCTGATTAATATTAAAGTGAGGAGTGCGGCATGGCAATTCACATTCAGCAGGCAGTTGAGGTGGGCAAATATCTGGTGACGCAGCGCCTAACGGGTCGCAAGCGATTTCCGCTAGTGCTAATGCTGGAGCCGCTGTTTCGCTGCAATTTGGCCTGCACGGGCTGCGGCAAAATCCAGCATCCGCCAGAGATCTTGCGGCAGCAGCTGACGCCTGAACAATGCTTTGCGGCGGCTGAAGAATGTGGTGCGCCGATTGTCTCGATTCCGGGCGGCGAGCCGTTGATGCATCCGCAGATTGATCAAATTGTGGCGGGCTTGGTGGCGCGGCGCAAATATGTCTATCTCTGCACCAACGGGCTGCTGCTGGAAAAGAACCTGGAGAAATTTACGCCTTCGCCCTACCTCACCTTTATGGTGCATCTGGATGGGCTGAGAGAGCATCACGACCGCTGCGTCGATCGGGCTGGCGTGTTTGACAAGGCGGTGGCGGCGATTAAAGCAGCCAAGGCCAAAGGCTTTCGGATTAACACCAACACGACAATTTTTGAGGGCGCAAACCCGCAGGAAATGCAGCAGTTCTTTGATTTTGTCACTGAGCTGGGCGTGGATGGCATGACGGTTTCACCGGGCTACAGCTATGAGTGGGCACCGGATCAAGATCATTTCTTGAAGCAAGCCCAAACCCGCGATTTGTTCCGGCAGATTCTTGCGCCCTACAAAGCTGGAAAAACTGGCTGGAACTTTAATCACAACCCGTTCTTCCTGGACTTTCTCACCGGCGAAAAGGACTACGAATGTACGCCTTGGGGTAGCCCCAGCTACAGCGTTTTGGGCTGGCAGAAGCCTTGCTATCTGCTAAACGAAGGTCATTACGACAGCTTTCAGGAACTGCTGAACCAAACTGACTGGAGCCAGTACGGACGCAAGAGCGGCAACCCCAAATGCGCGGACTGCATGGTGCATTGCGGCTATGAGCCGACTGCTGCCATTGACGCGATGCAGCCGCAGAATATGATGCGGGCGCTGGGCAGCGTTTTGGGAATGGGCAACTAGCACCAAACAGCGCCAGAGTCTGTTAAATTCTGGCGCTGTAACAGATCAGTTACCTGAGCAAGACACTCATAAATTTACCCGGCGCAAACGGTACGGGAACCAGTGGCGAAAACTGGCTGCGGTCGGTGATCATCTGCCTGACGTACATTTCGCTAACGATGTGGT
>CASBQH010000377.1 GCA_949127695.1 Synechococcales cyanobacterium PMM_0073 | reverse complement strand
CGCTCTGACCTGCTGGCGGCACTCATCCGCGAAACCGACGGCATTGCGGTAGCCGGAACCCACGGCAAGACTACGACCAGCAGCATGATCGGCTATTTGCTCTGGCAGGCCGGACTTGACCCGACAATTGTCGTCGGCGGTGAAGTCACAGCCTGGGAAGGCAATGCCAAAGTCGGGCGAGGCGCTTACCTGGTGGCCGAAGCAGACGAATCAGACGGTTCGCTGGTTAAGTTTGCGCCCAAAATTGGCGTGATCACCAATATTGAGCTTGATCACCCCGATCACTACAGCAGCCTAGAGCAGGTGATCGACACCTTTTTGACCTTTGCCAACCAGTGTCAGAGCCTGATTGGCTGCATTGACAGTCCGGCAATGCAGGCGATCAAGCCAACCCTAACCTATAGCCTCAGCCCTGAGTCAGGCGCTGACTACTGGGCGAGTAACATTTGCTACGGTGCAGCTGGCACGGTGGCCGAAATTTGGGAGCGCGGCCAATGCTTAGGACAGCTGAAAATCCAGCTGTTGGGAACCCATAACCTCAGCAACGCCCTGGCGGCGGTAGCAGTCGGGCGACTGGTTGGCCTAGAATTTAGCCAAATTGCGGCAGGGCTGGCGGGTTTTGAAGGGGCGCGTCGCCGGTTTGAGCCGAGAGGCGAAGCCAACCAGATTTTGTTTATTGACGACTATGCCCATCACCCTAGCGAGGTGCAGGTAACGCTGGCGGCGGCTCGCCTGCGGGTTGAAGATCCAGTCTCCAGCTATCGTCGGGTGGTCGCGGTGTTTCAGCCGCATCGCTACAGCCGGACGCTGACCTTTTTAGCAGAGTTTTCTGAGTCGTTTGGCGATGCTGATCTGGTGCTGAGCACCGATATTTACAGCGCTGGCGAGCCAGACTCCGGCCAGATTAGCGGCCTAGACTTGGCGGAAGCCATTGGCAGGCATCATCCTCAGGTCGTTTATCAAGCAACGCTGCAATCGACGGCAGCCTACTTGATGGAAACGCTAGTACCCGGCGATTTGGTTTTGTTTCTGGGAGCCGGTAATCTGAATCGGATTATCCCAGAGCTGGTGACGTTTTATCAGCAGGTAGAGCAGGCTCGCCAGACTGTTGGCTCAGCCTCAACCTAGTGTCGCGTTCTAGCATCATGCCTCACGACCAGCCATTTATTTTCAGATTATGATATGACGCTCTCCCAGGATCCACCCAGCATTCAATCTCCTGTATCTGCCGCTTCAGGCTATCCAGCCGCTTCGGCTTGCTCTACAAAGCCCAAGTCATTCCTAAATACGGCATTAGACAAAACTCTAGACAGCACTTTCGATAGCCCTCCCGGCTGGTTTATGGCGCTGGGTCGCCAGCCGCAGCCGATCCGGATTCCGGGCACAGACTGCACCATCAAGCCGCAGGTGCCGCTCTCTACCATGACTTCGTTTAAGGTAGGGGGTCCTGCCGAGCTTTATGTCGCCCCTCGCAAAATTGAAGACTTGCAGGCCAGCCTCGACTGGGCAAATCAGCGGGGTCTGCCGATTACAATGCTGGGCGCAGGCAGCAACCTGCTGATTAGCGATCAGGGGCTGCCCGGTCTGGTGATTTGCACAAGATATCTGCGCGCTGCCCAGTTTGACGAAGCGACAGGGCGCGTTACGGTGGCCGCCGGCGAGCCATTGACCCGACTCGCTTGGCAGGTTGCCGAACGCGGCTGGCGCGGGTTTGAATGGGCAGTCGGCATTCCAGGCACGGTGGGCGGCGCGGTGGTGATGAATGCCGGGGCGCATCATGCCTGTGCTGCCGATGTGCTGATGGGCACAGAAGTTCTGTATAGCGACGGCCATACCGAGCTGCTGCTGCCCGCACAGCTCAACTTTGCCTATCGCACCTCAGCGCTGCAAATGCATGGCGCAGAAGCTGACAGATCTCAGCCGCTGCGGCTGGTGACTCAGACGACTTTCCAGCTCCAGCCCGGTCACTGTCCTGAGCAGGTAATGGCCGATACCATGACCCACATGACGCAGCGCCGCACAACTCAGCCTTACAATATGCCGAGCTGCGGCAGCGTTTTCCGCAACCCTACGCCTTACAAAGCGGGCTGGCTGATTGAGCAGGTCGGCTTAAAGGGGCATCAAATTGGCGGGGCGCAAATTGCTCAACGCCATGCCAATTTTATTCTCAACTGTGGCGGTGCCACGGCGGGCGATATTTTTTCGCTGATTCAGCATATCCAAAATCGGGTTGAGCAGCAGTGGGCGCTACAGCTAGAGCCGGAGGTGAAAATGCTGGGCGAGTTTCAGATGGCCTAAGTCGCGCATTACCCAAGCGCCAGCAGATCTAAAACTGCCGCTCTGCATCAATCATTGTTAAGATAACAGCGAACTACAATCGGCAAAACGTATGTCAAAACAAGGGCAGGGCTTTGGCTTCGGACTCGGCAAAATGAAGGAGCTGACCGAGGCATTCAAGAAAGCGCAGCAGGTGCAGGAAGGCGCAAAGCGGCTGCAAGAAGAGCTAGAAGCGATGGAGATCCAGGGCGAGTCGGGCGGCGGCTTGGTCAAAATCTTACTGAGCGGCAACCAAGAACCGCGTGGGGTGGAGATTGCTCCAGAGGCGATGAATGAAGGCGTTGAGGTGCTTTCAGATCTGGTTGAAGCTGCCATGAAAGATGCCTATGCTAAATCGACAGCCACGATGCGCGAGCGGATGGAAGAGCTAACCGACGGCCTCAATCTGCCCGGTATGTAAGGTTTTCAAGCTTTAAAATCAATCTATCAAATCTGGGGCAACTGCCCCTTTTTGTATTGCACTCCTCACTCAAACGCGCCTACTAGATAATGCTGTAGCGTCAGGTGGGGCGCTGCGTTTCTGGGCTGATTCCGCACCAGCGCTACGTCGAAGCGGCAGGGCAGATCTGCTAAATGCGGATGAGCGACCAAAAACATCTGGGCTGTGAACAAAAGCTTTACCTGTTTAACAGGCGTAATGGCCAGCAGCCCTTCTGCGTCCCAGTTGCCTCGGCTGCGCGCCTTGACTTCGACAAAGGCAACGCCTTGCTCAGAATGTAGCGCCACGATGTCTAGTTCGCCTCGCCGCAGTCGCCAGCGTCGAGCCAGGATTTGCCAGCCCTGCTGTTGCAGCCAGTCGGCCACCAGATTTTCGGCGAGCTGTCCGAGCTGGGCTGAAGCGGTCATGATGGCAAGTTGATACAACAATCTCAGCTTGCCCAAAACTGAGCCTGAGAGCGGACGGCTTCGGGTAGGATCAGGATCAGCCGAAAGTTGAGGATTTTCTATGCGTCGCTTATTGCTTGCTCTGAGCTGCTGGGTTTGTCTGGCTGCGCTGCTGCTCTATATGCCTGCGGCTGAGGCAACTGATTACAACCGGGCTTTTTTAGTAGGTGAAGATTTCTCAAACCAGAATTTAACCGACGACGAATTTACCAAAGCCAACCTGAAGGGCGCAAACTTCAGCGGTTCAAATCTGCGCGCCGTCCGATTTTTTGGCGCGAATTTAGAGGCGGTGAATTTTGAAGGCGCAGATCTGAGCAACGCGACGTTGGACTCGGCGCGGATGGTGAATGCTAACTTGAAAAATGCGGTTCTGGAAGGCGCGTTTGCCGCCACCGTCAAGTTTAACGGGGCAATTGTAGAGGGCGCAGACTTTACGGACGTGCTGATGCGTAGCGACATGCAAAAGCTGCTCTGTCAGTCGGCGGCAGGCGTCAACCCCACGACAGGGCGTGATACCCGTGAGTCGCTAGACTGCGATTAAAGT
>CASBQH010000376.1 GCA_949127695.1 Synechococcales cyanobacterium PMM_0073 | reverse complement strand
AGCAGCGCCGTCCCCAGCAGCAGCAGATTGAACAGCGCCCAGAAAGCGTTGATCAGCGTTGCTTCGATAAATTCAGGGCGCAGCACCAGCCAAAACGGCACGGCTAGCAGCGATAGGATCAGCAGCAGCACTAGCCCAAACGAGATCCGAGTCGAACCCCAGTCAAAGTAGCGCTGCGTGACGCTCATGCCCTTATCGGTGACGTTGAACCGCCCCAGCTTTGGGTTGATCACGGCCAGCAGCGTCACTAGCCCCTCCTGGAAGGCCATTGCATATTCAAAAATCTCGTTCCAAAACGAGAAGCGGGCGGCCTTGTTGGTGATGTAGTTGGCGTTAAGTCCCAGCACAATATGCGGCACGGCATAGGCCAGCGTTTCGATGCCCAAGCCCCGCACCAGGTTAATCCCAAACAGCAAGAACAGCATCGGAGCCAGCGCATACATCAGGCGTGGAAAGCCGAAGAAGAAGTGCGAGGTGGCAGAAAAATAGCAGAGCCGCTGCGGAATAGTTAGCTTGAGCCTGCGGTTGAACAGCGGATTTTCCAGCCGCAGAATCTGCGCCATCCCCCGCGCCCAGCGCACCTGCTGCCCTACGTAGGCCGAGAACTTTTCTGGAGCCAGACCCGCCACCATAATTTTGTCGTAGTACACCGTGTCGTAGCCTGCCGAATGCAGCCGCAGCGAGGTATGACAGTCTTCGGTGACAGTTTCGACCGCAATTCCGCCCACTTCCAGCAGGGAGTCGCGTCGAATCACCGCTGCCGAGCCGCAGAAAAAAGCCGCATTCCAAAAGTCATTGCCCTTTTGAATCACCTTATAAAACAGCTCATTCAAGGCCGGGACGCGCCCGTGGGTCAGCAGATTGCGCTCAAACGGATCGGGATTATAAAACCAGTGCGGCGTCTGCACCAGCGCCACCTTGGGCTGATAGAAAAAGCCGACGGTCTTTTGCAAAAACTGCCGCGACGGCATGTGATCGCAGTCGAGAATCAGAATCAGCTCTCCTGCGGTCAGATGCAGCGCATGGTTGATATTGCCCGCCTTGGCATGGCTGTTGTCAGGGCGAGTAATTAAACTACAGCCCAGCTCTTGGCAGATTTGGTAGAGCTGCTCGCGTCGCTCAGCAAACTGCCTGCCGTCATCCAAAATATAAACCCGCTTTTTGTCGGCAGGATAGTCTAGCGCCAGCGCCGCCAGCGCCGTTTTGCGAACGATATTCAGGTCTTCGTTATAGGTCGGAATATAGATATCGACCGTAAACCACTGCGCGGTTGGGATACTTGCCAGACTAACCGACTGCCGATCGCGTAGCCGCAGCGTCTGGAAATAGGAGAGCATCAGCGTGGCAATGGCATATAGCTCCGCCCCAAACAGCAGCAGGCTGAAAAATCCCTCCACCCAGTTGTCTAAATTGAGCGTGTAGGCCGTGCGGTAAAACAAGTAGCGAAAGGTGGTGACAATGCTTAGCCATGCCAGCAGCAGGTGCAGATATTCGCTCACCTGCCGCTGAGGATGATGCCGCTCAAACTGCACCACCAGCGAGCTAAACAGAACCAGGCCAGTGGCCAAGACAAACTGCTGCCAGAGTTCTAGCGGCGTGACGATCAGCGGAATTGAGAGCGCCATTAGCAGCAGCAGCAGCAAAAACAGCAGACGCCTGTTTGCCCAAGGCATCATATGCTCTAAGCCCTGAGGCAGCGCCATCAGCCAGCGGGAGAGCCGATCTGGACGAGGATTGGGGGTAATGGTCATGAGTTTATGCAAGTAGCAGGATTGGATGGAATCTCGGCAGCAAGCTAGGTATCGTTTGCGTTCGCCACGCGGTTCAAGAACATCTGCGATAGGGCATAGAGCAAAATGGCCAGCAGCAACATGCCAATTAGCATCAAGAACCAGTAGTCTTGCAAAAACAGCACAATCTGCGTGAAAGAATTGCTCTGCTGGATGCGGCGCGTTGGGGCTTCCTGCAAAAACTCTAGGCTGTAGCCGCTGGCGTCATATGGCGAAGGATTGGGCGAATTGCGGCTGATCAAAGCCGTATCGCCTTGCAGCTGCGAAAACAGCGAATCCTGGAGCAGCAGAGCTTGAAGCTCCTGCAATCCCGCCTCAGTTTGTGCCGTCAGCGCCACCAGCGACCGCGCTTTGTTCCAAGGCGAATTGGTCTGCTTCAGGATGCCTTCGCGCTCAGGCATTGCCTGAACCCGGCTGCCACCCCAAAAGCGAGTGAAAGATTCAGCCAGATTAAAGCCCTGGTCTTGCAGCGCCTCAGCCACCGGAAAGCGCTGCTGCGTGCCAATCCCGACAATGTTCTGGCTGTCGCGAGCCTGGGGCGGAACTTCGCCCGCATAGACTTCATACTGGACTGACTCAGCCTGACTCACCCGTCCCAGCCGGTCGCCCAGAGCCAGCAATGTCTCAACTTCTGCATCCGATGGGCTGGCTGGCAGCACCACAGCAGTGGTCGAAAGATCTTGAGGGGAAGTCAGCGGAAAGCCCGCTTTCAACAGCTTCAGATTGGGCAGATTCACCACCACATCGCGCACTAGCTTAAAGCTGCTGTCGCGGTGCAGCGTCCCCCAGAGCTGCTGGTCGGTTTCCAGGCCGCAGACGCCTAGCTCTCTAGAGT
>CASBQH010000375.1 GCA_949127695.1 Synechococcales cyanobacterium PMM_0073 | reverse complement strand
CCTACAGCCCCGACGGTCAGCGATTGATCACGGGCGGCGATGACCGAACCATCAAAGTCTGGAATGCGCTGACGGGCGAACGCCTGCTGACGCTGACCGGACATACCAGCGCCATCCGCAGCCTCGTAGTCAAGTCCGACGGCTCCACGCTCGCCAGCGCCAGCGACGACCAAACCATCAAGCTCTGGAACTTGGGCATCGGTCAGCAGCTTCGCACGCTCAAAGGCCACACCAGCTACATCAATGCCCTAGTCATTAGCCCCGACGGCCAACTGTTGGCCAGCGGTAGCGCTGATCAAACGATCCGGCTCTGGAATCTGGCTACAGGACAGCCGATTCGCGCCCTCAGCGGCCACAAGAGCTATGTGAATACGGTGGTGTTTAGCCCCGACGGTCGGCTGCTGGCCAGCGGCAGCGCTGATCAAACCATCAAGCTCTGGGATGCGGCCACAGGCTTGCTGGTGCGAACCTTGAGCGGCCATATCAGCTTTGTCAACGCGGTGGCCTTCACGCCGGACGGCAAGCAGCTCGTCAGCAGCAGCGCCGACCGCACGATCAAAATCTGGGATGTGACAACGGGCGCTGAAATTCGCACGCTTACCGGGCATCACAGCTTTGTCGAAACCTTAGCTGTCAGCCCAGACGGTCAACGCCTGCTCAGCGGCAGCGCCGACCAGACTCTAAAAATCTGGGACTTGTCCAGCGGCAAACTGCTGCATACGCTCACAGGCTTTAACGCGCATATCCGCCACATTGCCCCGACGCCAGACTGGGATTCAGTCGCTGTGGTGGCTGACCGCACAATCAAAATTATCGAGCTGCCGCCGCGCTGAATGGCGATTACTTTGCCAGCCCATGCTCCAAGGCATACCGCACTAGCTCTGTGCGGCTGTTGGTGCCCGTCTTGCCAAACAGACGGCTGACGTATTTCTCGACGTTGCGGACGCTGGTTTCGAGCCGCCGCGCAATCTCTTTGTTCATCAGCCCTTGCGCCACCAGCTCCAGCACGCTTTGCTCACGGGGGGTCAAGTCCAGATGAATCGGGGGTGAGAGCTGAGTAATGTTGCTGCGCTGGCTCAGCATTGCTTTAATTTGGGCAATCTGCCGCGCCATTTCGGCAATATCGGGCATTTCGCCATCGCCTGCGGCCTTCGTGACTGCCGAGCGCCGCTCCAGCAAGTTAGAAACTACCGCCACTAGCTCATCGGGGTCAAACGGCTTGGAAAGATAGGCATCGCAGCCCGCGTTGTAGCCCTGAATTCGGTCGGAGGTCATGCCGCGCGCCGTCAAAAATACCACAGGCACAGTCTGATAGCGCGAATCTTCACGCAGCTGCTTCAAAAACTCGTAGCCGTCCACCTGCGGCATCATAACGTCTGAAATGACCAAATCTGGCGAAAACTGCTGGATCATCTCCCAGCCTTCGCGAGCGTTGGCCGCTACTTCTACCTTAAAGCCTTCTTCTTCCAGGTAAGCCTGCACCGCCTGACGCAGACCCGGCTCGTCATCCACAATCAGCAACTGTCCTGTCGGCATCTCTCGCTAACTCCTTAAATTCGCCCCGCTAAGCGCATTCTAAGCGCTGATGGCTATCTGTAACCTGGTAAGAATCGCTCAGATTGTGATTAAAAACCTTGCCCACAAACGAGCAAGATGCGCTTGCCGCATTAATTTTAGAAGAACTCGAAGATGAAAATCGATGGGATGCATCGTTTGCGAAATCCCAGGATGCACTCGCTAGACTTGCAGGCGAAGCGATGGTTGAGTATCAGGCAGGCAGAACCCAGGACTTAGACCCAGAAACCCTGTGAAGTTGAAGACCACAGCTCAATTCCGTAAAGCGCTTGCGGGTCTTCCGAAGTAGGTTCAAGCGCAGACCCGCCAAGCGTATCGCCAGTTTCAGCGCGATTCCAGCCATCCCAGCCTACGCTTCAAAAAAATACATCCAAGCTTGCCAATTGATTCGGCTTGAATCAGCAGAAGTTATCGGGCGGTCTGGCAAATGGACGAAGACACAATCATCTGGTTTTGGGTTGGCTCCCATGCGGAGTACGACAAGCTTCTGTAAAATCAGCTACTCCAATGCAGGTGCGGATTTCTCACATTGTGCAGATTAGACGCAGCCCTAGCAGTCTTGATAGACTGGAGCTGCCAGGGCGGCTGTACAATCTCGCGTAAAGCCGATGCGCTAGGTTTCTGCTCCTGCTCTTTCATATCACCCTATATTCAGCATTCATGGTCATTTCAGCTAGTTTGCTTGCCGCGCCCGTTCTGGGATCGCTGTTGCCCGCCCTCGATAGCCTGCTGTCAACGCAGGGCATCATGGTGCTGCTGCTGGTGGCTTATGGCGGGGCAATGTGGATGTTTCTCACTAGCGCCCCTAAGGTGCATACGGTGATGGTCTCAGATCTGGAGCTAGCCCGCCGCTTCTATGAAGGGCTGCTAGATCTGCCTACCGCCGACGTGCCGCTGCACTACTACTACAACTATGAGCAGACGCTGGGCACATCTGGCATCGACCCGATGTTTGCCTCAACTGCGACGCTAGGCCGTCCCGCCACCCAGAGCTATCAGGGGTCTGAAGGGCTGTGGTATCAGCTCAAAAAGAACACACAGCTGCATGTGATTTCGGGCGCGAGTCTGGGGCAAAAAGACCGCCAGCGCCATGTTTGCTTTGATCATGACTGCCTGGAGCTGCTGCTGCTGCGCGCCCAGACCTACGGCGTGAAGTATAAGATTCGCCGTGAGAAGCCGCTGAATTTTCTGGTGAAAGACCTCGAAGGCCGAATTATCGAGATGGCAGAAGTTTCCAACTAGCGGGTTAAACCTCGGAGGGAACGGCTGATGGAGCAGATATCGGCTTACGAGCAGGACTTTTTGGCCTGGACAAAGCAGCAAGCTCAGTATCTGCGCTCAGGCTGCTGAGCAGAGTTGGATGTGAAAAATCTGGTCGAGGAACTAGAGGCTTTGATGAACTCTTTTTTCTTTAACAGAAGAATTCAAGATTCTGTGAATGTTGAGGGCGATCACCTGATTCACCTAACAACTCTGGTATTTTGCGATAGATAATCAGCCCAGCCCAGATTGCATGAAATACAGTCTTGAAGCTCAAATTTATTTAAGATTTTGAGATTGCAGAAGTTCTTAATGGCTGCTGTGATTCGATACCGCCATTAAGGCTGTGAAGAATCGCGAAGAATCGGGGAACTCTGGAGGCAATCTGGTGCTGTGAGCGCAATAACCTGACATTACATAAACTATGCGGATTCTAGTGACTGGCGGTGCGGGCTTTATTGGATCTCAT
>CASBQH010000374.1 GCA_949127695.1 Synechococcales cyanobacterium PMM_0073 | reverse complement strand
GTATACAGGCTTCTAGGTTTTCAAAATCGGCTGCTGGGAGTCTTCAATCCGCTGCCCCGCCCCGCGCTGTTAGCTAACCGACGATTAGTTTTTGGCGCGTCAGGCTTTTGACATACTAGATCGACAGATTCATCACCCAGCCTCACCGGTACAGCCCAACTGCCTTTTTGACCATGCCGGAGCCAGACCTAGAGAATCATGTTTCAATTGCCGAACATGAAGCCGTCAAACAAGAGCTAAATGACCTGAAGCAGCAGATGCGAGCCTTAGAGCAAGCCACAGCTAAGCAGCAAAAAATGCAGGCTGAGCAATTTGCCAAAGTCGTAGAGCGTGAGCAAGCCGTGGCTGTCGTCATCAACAAAATTCGGCGCTCGCTGGATCTCAATACAATTTTTCAAACCACCGCAACTGAAGTTCGGCAGCTGCTGAGCGCCGACCGGGTGGCCATGTTGCAGTTTGACCGGAGTGGCCAAGCTGGCTCAGAAGCTGGCTCAGAATATCAGAGCGGCCAAATTGTGGCTGAGGCGGTGCTGCCGGGATTCACCGTCGCCATGACCGCTCAGATTGACGATCACTGCTTTGGCGATCGCTATGCCCTCTACTATCAGCAGGGGTATATCTATGCCAGATCTGATGTTTACGCCATCAACCTACAGCCCTGCTACTTAGAAATGCTGGCTCACTTCCAGATCCGTGCCAATCTGGTTGTGCCGCTGTTCAAAGGCGATCACCTCTGGGGACTGCTCTGCATTCACCAATGCAGTGCCCCGCGCCAGTGGCAGACCGCAGAAATTGAATTTGTTAGCCATATTGCCGTACATCTGGGGGTGGCGCTCCAGCAGGCCGAGCTGTTGACTCAGGCGCAGCGCCAGTCGGCAGAGTTGCAGCAGGCCAAAGCAGCTGCCGACGCTGCCAATCGCGCCAAAAGCGAGTTTCTCGCCAAAATTAGCCATGAGCTGCGTACCCCACTCAACGCTGTTTTGGGCTTTACGCAGCTGCTAATCCGCGACTCGTCGCCAGATCCAGAGCAGCGCGAATACCTGGAGATCATTAACAGCAGCGGCGAACATCTGCTGACGCTGATCAACGACGTGCTGGATCTGTCCAAAATTGAAGCAGGTCAAATCACGCTGAACGAAACGCATTTTGATCTGTTTAGCCTGCTGGACGGCCTCGAAGAAATGCTCCAGCTCAAAGCTTATTCTAAAGGGCTGAAGCTGCGGTTTCGGCTCGCTGCCGACCTGCCTCAATATATTTTTGCGGATGCCAGCAAGCTGCGGCAAGTGTTAATTAACCTGCTGGGTAACGCGATCAAATTTACCTCAATGGGCAGCGTCACCCTGCGCGCTGGCTGTAGCGGGTCAGCTCAAGCTAATTCTCAGCGCCTGCGATTCACCGTCGAAGATACCGGATCAGGCATTGCAGAATCCGAGCTAGAGCAGCTGTTTGAGGCATTTGTACAGGCTGAGTCCGGGCGGCAGTCGTCGGAAGGGACGGGGCTGGGGCTGTCGATTAGCCGTCAGTTTGTTTGGCTGATGGGCGGCAATATTGGGGTGAGCAGTCGGCTGGGGGAAGGCTCGCAGTTCCAATTTGAAATCCCGGTGCGGCTCGGTTCGGCAGCAGCCGTGATTCCAGCACAGCCGCAGCGGCAGCAGGTGACTGGGTTGGCAGATGCGGCAAGGCATCGCATTTTGGTGGCCGAAGACAAGTGGCAGAATCGACAGCTGCTGGTCAAGCTATTGACTGGCGTGGGGTTTGTGGTGCGAGAAGCCAGCAATGGCCAAGAGGCGATTGCGCTCTGGGAAACCTGGCGGCCAGATTTAATCTGGATGGATATGCAGATGCCGGTGCTGGATGGCTATGCCGCCACGCGCCAGATTCGCCAGCGAGAGCAGGCAGATTTATCTCACCCTCACACCCTGATCATTGCCCTGACGGCGCATGTCTTTGAAGCAGATCAAGCTGAGGTGATGACGGCGGGCTGTGATGATTTTTTGCCCAAGCCGTTTCGCGAAGATCAGCTGTTCGCCAAAATGGCCGAGCATCTGCCCATCACCTATCGCTATGCCGCCGCCAAACCCGCCGAACTTGACAGTCTATCGCTGAACCGAGAGGAGTATCAGACGCTGCTGCTTGCTCTGCCGACGAGCCAACTCTCTCAGCTCTATCAGGCCGCGATTCAGCTGGATAATGAGCGACTGCTGCGGCTGCTCGATGCTCCAGAGATCGTCCCGTCCCTTGCCAGCGCCATGAAAGCCTGGGTGCAAGAGCTGCGGCTAGATATTGTGATTGAGCTGCTGCAACCCATTTATGCAGCAGCTCAGTCAAGCGCTGTCGGTGAGCTAGTCGGTGAGCTAGTCGAAAATTAGCCAAATCTAGCTGGCCTGACCCAGAGAGCCTGATCTCGATAGAATGAGTCAAGGTCAGCCTGACCCATCGCCCTCTCATCTGACTGCCGCCATGACCGTTCCTTCTGAACTCGAAACCGCAGCTGATCCAGCCGACTTAGATTCAGCATCAGCGTTTGAGCCAAATGCCGAGCCAGATACTGAGCCAGATGCCGAGCGGTCTAGCAGCTTGGCCGACGAGCTAGACGATCTGCCTGATGATGTCGAAATGTCGCTGTTTGATCATCTAGACGAGCTGCGGCTGCGAATTTTCTATGGGCTAATTGCGGTAATCATCGGCATTATTGCCTGCTTCGTCTTTGTAAATCCGATCGTGCATCTGCTAGAGCTGCCGGCTCAGGGGATTAAGTTTTTGCAGCTGGCTCCGGGCGAATATTTCTTCGTGTCGCTGAAGGTGGCGGGCTATAGCGGTTTGGTGGTGGCCAGTCCGTTTGTGCTCTATCAAATTGTCCAGTTTGTGCTGCCGGGACTGACGCGGCGCGAGCGAAGGCTGCTGGCTCCGGTCGTGTTTGGCTCGACAATTTTGTTTGTTGCGGGGCTGGTGTTTGCCTACTATGCGCTGATTCCGGCGGCGCTCAACTTCTTTATTACCTATGGCGAAGGCGTGGTCGAGCAAATGTGGTCGATTGAGCGCTACTTTGAGTTTGTGCTGCTGCTGCTGTTCAGCACCGGACTGGCCTTTCAGATTCCGATTATTCAGCTGCTGCTGGGAGCCTTGGGCATTGTGAATTCTGCCCAAATGCTGGGCGGCTGGCGGTTTGTGGTGGTGGGCGGCGCAGTGCTGTGAGCCGTGCTAACGCCTTCGACCGATCCGGTGACGCAGAGTTTGCTGGCGGGCGCGGTGCTGACGCTCTACTTTGGCGGCATTGGCCTCGTCAAGCTGATTGGCCGCTAGCTCTGAGTTTAGAAGCTGTTTGTAAACATAAACTACGCCCTGATCAGCCCCTAAATCCCCCTTTCTTAGATGCCCGCAGGGCTATATTCTGGGGGACTTTGAGCCGGAATGGTTCGGAAGTTCCCCAGAATTGGGGGGTTGGGGGGCGAATGGAACGATACAAGCTAATTTACAAACAGCTTCTTAGATCTGCTGAATCTGGCTCTGCTGAATCTGGCTCTGCTGAATCTGGCTCTGCTGAATCTGGCTCTGCATCTGCTCAAGCGAACGGGCAGGCTCTTGGCAGCTCAGCCCCTGGCAAACCAGCGCCACTGTGCCGCTCGGCAGTTCGGTCATACGACTCATCACCGTCGGCAGGTATTGCTTTGCCAGACTCACCAGCTGATCTGGCAAAGCTCGCACCAGCGTTAAATGCTGCCACCAGTCTAGTCCGCCAAACAGGCTGGGACAGCTTTGCGGAGTCTGCTGCATCACCGAGCTAAAGGCTTGCAGCGTCTGCTCGGCTCGGTCGAGGTACTGCTGCTGCTCGCTTAGCAAAAACAGCCGCACCAGGTTGGCGACCGCAATGCCGTTGGCCGCAGGCGTGGCGTTGTCTTCGTAGCCCAGTTCCCGCACCAGCAAGTCAGGGCGAGCGTCGGTGTTGTAGTAGCCGCCTGCTGGGTTCCAGAGATGCGCGTCAAATTCGGCCTGGATTTCGAGCGCCCGCGTCAGCCAGTCTGAGGCATCTAGCTTTAATCCCAACGCTGCTTGATCGAGATCGAGCAGGGCTTTGATCAGCAGCGCATAGTCTTCTGACTGGGCGATCACGCTGGGCTGACTGCCCTGCTGGGCGTCATAGTTGAGCCGATGCAGCCGCCCCGACTGCATTTGATGCTCCAAGATGAACCGAGCGGCTTGGGCGGCTAGCTCAAAATAGTCCGGCTGCTGCAACAGCGCTGCCGCTCTGGCCAAACCCGAAATCATCAGGCTATTCCAGGCGACGATCATTTTAGTATCGGTGACGGCAGGAATGCGCCCTGGCCACTGCTGGGTTTTGGCTTCGTGATTATTGCGGGCAGGCAGGAAGCGAGAGAGAACCTCCGGCAGCTCGCCATATCGCAGCACAAATAGCTGTTCGAGAATGATTTCAATTTGGGGTGAGAGTCGCCCTGATCTGCGTCGTTGCAGCACGTTCTGGCCGTCAAAGTTGCCGCTGGGCGTGATCGTAAACTCGGCGCTGAGCGCTTCTAGCTCGTTTAGCGTTAGCTTGGCATCTAGCTCGCCATAGCGCCAGACGTAAAAGGCTCCTTCCTCGGGCTCAGGCTGCTCAGGCGTCACAAAGCTATCGGCATCCTGCGCCGCATAAAAGTATCCGGCGGGGGCAGTCATCTCGCGCTTCAGCCAGCACACTGTGCCCCGAATCGCCCGCTCAAAGGCGGGTTCCTGCATCCCGGCTGCCCAAAGCTCGGCCAGATATTCGACAATTTGGCCGTTGTCGTAGAGCATCTTTTCAAAATGCGGCACTGTCCAGCCCGGATCGACCGTATAGCGATGAAAGCCGCCCGCCACCTGGTCATAGATGCCGCCCAGCGCCAAATCTAGCCCCCGCTGCCGACAGACTGCGGCTGCGTCATATTTGGGCGCAGGTTGGAGCGCGGTTTCGGCTGACGTTTCAGCTGACTGTG
>CASBQH010000373.1 GCA_949127695.1 Synechococcales cyanobacterium PMM_0073 | reverse complement strand
GGGGCGGGCAGCGGAGCAGGCGCAGCCGTACTGCGAATGGCGGCTTGGAGTGCCTGAGCCGCTTCGCCCACCGACTGGTAGCGATCGCTAGGGCGGTAGCTCAGCATTCGGTTCAGCACGTCGGCAATGCCGGGATGAATCTGGGGCATCCAGCGCTGCCAAGTCCAGACCAGGTTGCGGTCGTCGTATAGCTCTTGCGGCTCGCGTCCGGTGATGAGCACCACGACTGTGACCGCCAGAGAATAGAGATCGCTGTTGGGATAGGCGCGCCCCGTCTGCATCTGTTCGCTGGGCGCATAGCCCAACTTGCCCACCGTGGTGGGCACTTCGGTGTCGGGCGTATGAAAGCGGGTGACAATTTCTTTGACCACGCCAAAGTCAATTAAGACGGGCAGCTGGTCGCGCTGACGCAGAATAATATTGTCGGGGGCAATATCGCGGTGAATAATCCCCTTGCTGTGGATGTGAGCAAGCACCGGCAGAATCTGAAACATCAGCTGTAGGGCTTCAGCATCTGAGAAGGTTTTGCCCTGCGCCTTGCGTTCGTTCAGCAGCAGCCGGTAGGTCTTGCCTTCTACATAGTCCTGCACCAAAAACAGCCGATGGTCTTCCTCAAAAATCGCCCGAAACTGCGGAATCTGCGGATGCGAAATTTGGTACAGCACCGTCGCCTCGCGCTGAAACAGCTCGCGTGCCTTGACAAAAGCATAGTCGTTGCCCTGAGGCGGAATAAATTCCTTCAGGGCGCAGAGTTCATCAAACCGCCCCTGATCTTCTGCTAAATAGGTGCGGCCAAAGCCACCCTGCCCCAAAATGCTGAGCATCCGGTAGCGGCTTTGCAGAATAGTTCCGGCAGAAATGGGGGGTTGCATCGGCAGTCAGCTCGCCCTGAGATGGCGGATTCACTTAAACAGTAGAAAACATTAGGAAGACTAATCTTGCGCCAGCCAGATTGGCTTTTCATCATAGCGAAGGATGGCAACAGCGGTGGCATTAAACCTGAGCTGACGCTAATTGACCAACCGGGGAATTGCCAAACTGCACAGGGGGTGGTTTATTTCTAATGTGGAACTTGCTCCTTGATCTGCAATTCAACCAGCTTTAAATCTCTGCGATCCGATTCACTTTTTCCTATCCATTTTGCGGTACCGCTAAGCCGATGACTTCAAATTCTCAGAACTCTCTCTCGACAGGCCGCGCTGCTGCGAGCCGTGCTGGCCGCAAACAGCGAGCGACAAATAACTGCCAACCCGGCATTCAGCTGGAGGGCAGCTCAGGACGAGACGAGCTCACAGGGACTGCTGACAGTGACCGAATTCGCGGGCGGGGCGGCAATGACCGGCTGCTGGGCTTGGGCTGTCGCGATCGGCTGCTGGGGCAAGCGGGCGATGATCGGCTCGAAGGCGGCGCTGATAACGACCGGCTCGAAGGCGGGGATGATAACGACCGGCTGTTTGGCGATCGGGGCAACGATACGCTGATTGGCGGCGACAGCCGTGACCAGCTGACTGGCGATCAGGGCAACGATACGCTGATTGGTGGTAAAGGCAATGATCTGCTAATCGGCGGCAGCGGCGAAGACAACCTGGGCGGCAGCAACGGGAATGACATCCTGCGGGGCGGCAACGGCAGTGATCGAATTGCGGGCGGCGATGGTGATGACGTGATTGTGGGCGGATTTGGCGCTGATCGGTTAACCGGCGGCGACGGCAACAATCGCTATCTTTACAGCTCGACCTCTGAAGGTCGCGATCGCATTGTTGATTTTGACACCGACGATGACAAAATTGACCTGAGCCGCATCCTCAATGACAGTAAATACAACGACTCCAACCAGTTCCGCGACTACATGGTAATTGTGAATGATGGGAACGATACGCTAATCCGAGTCGATCCAGATGGCGAAAACGGCGATCTGATCTTCCGTACCCTGGTCAGGTTGGTTGACGTAGACTTTGCCGACGTGAAGCGCAGCAACTTTGTTTTGTAAGCAGCAGCCTATAAGCAGCAGCCTGTAAGCAGCAGCGAGAGAGCAGCCTGCACTTCAAGCAGGCTTCAGCCGAAACAGCAGGAATTCTGTAACTTGAAGCGGGTTAAAGTTATCATCGCTGACCAGAACGAGGCTGCGACTACCGTCTGGTAGCTGCGCCCCAAAGCTCAGCCCCTCAAAATTGTCGAGCGGAATGCCCAAATCGTTTAGATCGAGCAACAGCCGCTTCTGGATTGGCATAATACCCTCGCTGCCCGCTGAGAGCTGCTCAATCGGGGCAATATCAGTTGCACCGCCCGTAGCCAGCTGAAAAATTTTGCCGCCAAAGCCGCTGCTGCCAAAGCTGCGCTCCAGGCTCAAAAAATGTCCGCTCTGATCCAGCACCAGCAGATCGCTCAGCCCCAGGTTCTCGCTGCCCGGTGGTGGCGGCTCTAATGGATAGAGATGCTCTGAGAGCAGCAGCGTCTGAGTTTCTCCGACTAAGTAATGCAAAAACCGTAGGCTGCTGGGCTGAGCCTGGGCTGAAGCATCTGCGGGCAGATCTTGCTGAAGGCTAGCTTCCACTGCGGCAAACAGCCGAAACGGCTCGCGGGCATCGCTGCTAATGGCGCTAATTGCCAGCGACTCAAACCCTCGGTTATTCTGGACACCCAGCGTTTTTTCAGAATTGGGCAAATAGCGCTGCGGAATTGGCAAACTGCTGCGCCAAGCCCCACTTTGCAGATCAAATTCGTCAATGAACGGCGCTACGCCGGCTTCGCTGTCCCCCTCGCTGGCAATAAACAGCGACCGACGCGGCGATAGGGCAATTCCTTCTGGGTCAAGGCTGCCTGCTGGGTACGGGTTGCCGGTTCGGTCGGTGAGCGTCGTGACGGCTTTGAGGCTCACGGCTGGGGAGCTTTGAGCGCCAGATTCAGCACCAGATTCAGCACCAGATTCAGCGCCAAATTGAGCAGTATCAACCTGAACGGTATAAAACCGAGCTGGAGAAAAACTGCTGCGGTCATCTGAAATCGCGTAGAGCTGATTGAGCTGCGGATCGGAGGTGAGTCCTGAGAGGCCACCCAGCTCGGTGCCTTGAAACGACTGCTTGGGCAGCTGATAAGCCCCCAGAAATTCGAGCGCCAGCGGCAGAAACAGCCGATCCTCAGCCTTCACCTGCGGCAGGCTACAGCCAGTCAAGCTGAGCGACAGCAGGCAGAGCGGCAGTAGGCAGAGCGGCAGCAGGCCAAGCAGCCAGCGGCTTGCTAATCTCACAAGATGCTTCACGAGCCAGACTTCTCCAAATCAGAGATCGAGTCAGAATCGGTAATTTTTAGAATCGGCAGGCGCTCGCCTCGAAACATTTCTTCACTGAGCTGACCAATTTCTTGCAGCGCAATCGCCACGGCGCGACCGCCCAACAGTAGACAGAGCACCGGAGCCGTACTGAGGCTGAGCAGGACTTTAGTGGGTAGTTTGACGGGCTGAAGCGGCATTTGGATTGACATGGGGGAGGTTGGGGAGGTTGGCATAATCAACCGAGAGATGCAGTAGAGGACTAGAATGGCAGCAGCTAAAGCCGCTAGACAGAGTAGAGCCAGCTTGATTTGATCCTAGAACATCGAAACTTTCTTAAAAATATCGTGAGCAATTTGGCTCAGAGCGAGTATTCTATATGCCTGATGTTAGGCTGAACTGGCAGGTTTAGCTTGAGATCAGCCGATTCAGCCCGTCCATTCGCCAAGCTTCAGCCGTCACCGCGATGCCTAAGTCTGTTAACTATCAGTCTACTGAACGCCGAGCCATTGAACGATCTGAGTCGGCTCGGCCAGCGGCTCGCCCATCCCACCCGACTCAGGCGATTGGGCAAGCCGCTGATCTAGAGCAGTGGATTCAGCAAAACATTGCTCGCCTAGGGCTGAGCGTCCAATATCGGCTGCGGGGCAACAGCCTGCATTTGCTCTGTCGTCAAGCCACCTGCCCTGAGCGTGATCAGACCTTGCGCTGGCTGATTCCAATTTTGCAAGCGGCTCACCAGACCAATCGGTTTAGCCTGCTGCTGCCAGCTGACGCGCCGCCGCTCTACCAGGTTTGGCTCTATGGCTGTCAGTCGGGCGATAAGCGTCCTCGCTGGACGGTGACGCTCTACCTCAACCAGCTTGAACAGCAGTTAGAGCAGCTGCGGCTCGCCCAGGCTGCTTCTGCCCAGCTTGACCAAACGGCACTGGTGTTATCTAACCGAGCGCTGGCTCAGCGGGGCGAAGAAATGGCGATCGCCTGCTACCTAAGCGAGACGCTCAACGAGCTAGGCGTCGCGGTTCGAGTCAGCGCTAAGGTGATTCCCTATCGGCCACCTGCCTCCAGCCCATCTGCCTCCAGCCTATCTGCCTCTAGCCCATCTGCGCCGCTTGATCTGCTGCAAGCCAAACGCCTTTGGGTCGCCTGTGAAGCTGCCTATAGTCCTGATCCGGCGCTGCTGAGTCAGCCAATTACCCAGAAGCTGCGCGAGCTAGAAATTGACGGCTTCCACGATGCCGTGATTCGGTTTCAGGTGACGGGCGAAAGCCAGCCCGACTGGACGCTGAGAGTCGATCTAACCCCTCCCAGCGAGATGCTGCGCGACTGGGCGCGCTGGGGCGACTTAAAGGCAATTCAGGTCTTGCTGAACCAAGAGCTGGCCAACCTGCGGCTGCAAATTACCACCGCCACCGTCAATGCCACTACCCTGCACCTCTGCTGTAGCGATCGGCGCAGCCCAGCCAATCCAGCCGAAGCGGCTGTGGTGGTTCAGCATCAGCGCGCCAAAGCTGAGATTGGCCTGGTGCTGGAAGCAATTGCGCCACAGGGCATTCATGCCGTCACGCTCTACGGCCAAATTCCGGGGCAGAGCGATCCGGCTTGGATAGAATGGCTCGATCTGCCTGCGGCTCAGCATCCAGCCTTTGCCGAATCGACGCTGACGCTAGCCAAGCAGGGCGACTGGGAGGCGCTGGCTTTCCTGCTGCATCGACTGCTCAACCCCAACCTCAGCGACTATTTGGCCAGCGGCGGCATTCGGCTCCAGCTACTGCCCAAGCAAGACCTGCTGCATGTGATGTGCGAAGCGCCCGACTGCCCGGAGCGCCAGCCCACTACCACTAAGCTGGGGCGGTTCTTGCGCCAGCTGGAGATCCCAGATGTGGCGGGCATCCGAATCTATGGTCGCCGCTCTGGCCAGAAACAGCCGCTCTGGAGCTATGGTCTCGATTTTGTGACGCGCTCGCGCTTGGTGCCAGAAGTCGCGCCAGAGTTTGCCGTTACCGATGCTTTAATTGAAGACCTGCTGCCGCAGCCCGGTCAAAGCGTCATGCGGCCTGATCTGACTCCGGCGGATTTGCAATCAGGCTGGCAGCGCTGGCAAGCCAAAACTCAGCAGGCTCTCCAGCAAATCTTGCTGCGAACCCAGATTTTCTCGTTTGCCGCTCAGGCCAATGCCGCGAGCTTGCCGGGACAGCAGCCAGCCGGACAGGCGCGAAATGTGGCGCTGGTTTGGGGCGCGGCGGGCTTGGTGCTGGTGCTACAGACAAACTGGCTGTTAAACCAACTAGCACAGGTGCAGCTGGCGCGCGCCAGTCAGCAGACCAAGCCCGCAGTAACGGCTGCGTCCGGCACTCCTGCTCCAGCAGAGCCACCGCTAGAGCTGAAAGCTTCTCCAGACAGCTCTAACAGTCCGAAAGGCGCTGCCGATCAGCCATTTAACGTCAGTGGCTTTACCCAAGCCAGCTCAGTGCAGCCCAGCGACGCTCAGCCCAGCGACGCTCAACCTAGTGACGCCAAGGCAGGGCTACCCTACATGCCGCAGAGTCCGTCCGCACAGCTGCTGAGCACCGAGATTTTGGCAGAAGCCTCGCCCTTGCCCAGCTTTAATAGCCAGCAGATGGATCAAAAACTCCAGCTCTACTATCGGTATGTGGCGGAATATGGCGCACCAGATGTTTTGATTGTGGGCAGCTCTAGGGCGCTGCGCGGCGTTGACCCGACGGCTTTAGAAGCATCGCTCAAAGATCTGGGCGTGAGTGACGCTAAGATCTTTAACTTTGGGATTAATGGGGCGACGGCGCAGGTGGTGAATCTGCTGGTGCAGCATCTGCTCACTGAACAGGCGCTACCCCAGATGATTATTTGGGCAGATGGAGCGCGGGCGTTTAACAGCGGAGCCGTGGATGTGACCTACAACGGCATTTTGGCCTCTGCGGCCTACCGCGAGCTGTTGGCGGGCAGTCTGCCGCTGCCGAGCGCGCCCAGTGCAGCAGAGGCTAGCCCCAGCCTAGCCCCCAGCCTGAATCGCTCTTTGACCAGCAGCTATGAGTCCATTGACCGCTGGCTCAGCCAGCAGCTCAGCCGCGTGACAGGTCAAACCGGGCGCGATCCGCTGAAGCGAGCGATTCAGCAAGGGCTAGTGGGCTTTATGCCGTCTGCTGATCTGCCGGACGCAACTGAAGAGTCATCCCTCACCCCAGCCGCGACCAAGATTTTGCAAGCTGACCAAACCTTGCCTGATGCCAGCGGCTTTCTGTCGCTGCCTGTGCAGTTTAATCCGGCCACCTACTACCAAAAATACGCCAGAGTGCTGGGCAGCTATGACAGTGACTATGAAAACTTCCGGATTGATGGCAATCAGACTGCGGCGCTAGAGTCATTGCTCAAGTTCACTGAAGCCAGCCAGATTCCGCTAGTGTTTGTCAATCTGCCGCTAACCGAAGACTACCTGGACCCCGTGCGGCTAGAGCATGAGCAGCAGTTTCGTGACTTTATGGTGCAGCTTAGCCTTGACCATGCCGACTTTGCCTTTCGGGATCTGAGCGAGCAGTGGAGCACTCAATATCGCTATTTCTCTGATCCGAGCCACCTCAACCGCTATGGAGCCTATGCGCTGTCGCTGAAGCTGGCTCAGGATGCCAAAATCCCCTGGCGCAAATCACTGCCAGCCGCTCAAACTAGCGGCGCAAAAGCCGATGCAGGCTGAGTCTTAGCCCTTCTGGATTCGGCTCTGCCACTGCATCTAAAACTAATAATTCCACGCTATTATAATTTTTGAGATTCCATACTCGGTGCCAAATTGGGGTTGTCCTGGATTGACCGTCAACGCTCCGATTATTTGATCTTTCTAGCCCAATAGCAATGAGTCTTTGCAGACAGCGCGACTCAAAAAGCCGAGAGCTTTGGGTGATCGCTCTCAGCTGCTTGAATCGTGCTGTCTATCTCTATACTGCTGCAAGGCTCTGCCGCGTTAATGCTGCTGTGGCTACGTTTGAGGTAGTTACGCTATGATTAATGGCTAAGCTTGACGGTCTAACTTTGTAAATCTAAATTAGGAGTAATTTGTGTGGCTCAAGTGATTTTAGGTGAAAACGAAGGCATTGAATCAGCCCTGCGGCGCTTTAAGCGTCAGGTTTCAAAAGCCGATATTTTTGCCGATATGAAAAAAAATCGCCATTTTGAGACGCCGCTTGAAAAAGCCAAGCGAAAGGCGATTGCCAAGCGCAAGAAGCGCCGTTTCCGCTCTAGACCTGCTTCTTAAATTATTCAGTGCTATGTTTCATTGCGCTATGTTCTGCCGAGGCACAGCAGTCTGGGCATCGGTTTGGGGGGCATTGGTTTAGATAGAAATCATGCGAAACTATCGCTTCAAGCAGGTTGATGTCTTTACCCAAGTGCCCTTTCGCGGCAATCCAGTGGCTGTAGTTTTGGAAGCAGCAGAGCTGAGTGACGCCGAAATGCAGCAGATTGCCGCCTGGACGAATCTTTCAGAAACGACCTTTGTGCTGCCGCCGACCGATCCCGGTAAGGCAGACTATCGTCTGCGAATTTTTACGCCCAAGCAGGAGCTGCCGTTTGCCGGACATCCGACGATTGGCAGCGCTCATGCCGTGATTGAAAGCGGGCTGGTGCAGCTACAGTCAGGTGAGTTACGGCAAGAATGCGCGGCTGGAATTATTCCGATTACAGTGCAGTCTACGCCGTTCGGTCAGCAGATTTTGGCTCAGGCTCCGCCTGCTGCGGTGACTCCGCTAGACGATGATGCCCTAGAGCTGCTAACTGAGATTTTGGAGGGTGCGGTTCGACCGCCATTGCGAGTAGATGTGGGCGCAGTCTGGATGGTGGCAGACTTGGGAGATGCCCAAGCGGTGGCTCGTTTTCAGCCCAACTTGCCGCTGCTCAGCCAAATTAGCGAAATGGTGCAGGCGACTGGCCTGACGGTGTTTGGCCGCGCTGAGGATGGCCTCAGCCAAATGCAGGTACGCTCTTTTGCACCTTTGCAGGGGATTGCTGAAGATCCGGTCTGCGGCAGCGGTAACGTCAGCGTGGCGGCTTACTTAATTCAGGTGGGTTCGGTCGAGGACTACGGCGCTGAGTATTTGGCGCGACAGGGGATGCAGGTGGGTCGTGATGGCCGGATTCAGATCCGCATCCAGGGAGAGCAGATTGAGTTTGGTGGCTATGCTGTCACCTGCGTTGACGGCACGCTCCGCGCCGAATAGCAGACGCTGTTTTTTGAACAGCCTTTGCTTGGATCTCCTAAGCTTCGGGTTCGATGCCTGCGGCTCGCAGCTGAGCCGTCAAGCGTTCGGTGCGCTGGCGTTCTTGCTCGGTGCGCTGCCGCTCTTGCTCCACTTGCTCCAATCCCCAAAGCAGCAGATGCTCCTGCTGATCCCACCAGCGCAGCCAGTGGCCGGTGCGCGTGGCGCGACTGCCTGACCAAACGCCCAAGCACAGCTCCATTTCGGCAATCCAATAGCGCGAGCTAGCAGGCTGGAGCTGATACTGTCCTTCAGTTAAGCGGTAGAATTCTAGCTCGCCGCTGTCGGGGTTAAAGATGGCGTAGTAGGGCACTTTCAAAATGCGCTCGTAGTAGAACCACTTGCCGTAGGGATAGGTGGGCTTCACCGAATATTCGCTGCCGTCAGGATCTGAGAGAAATTCCATCACAATTAGCGGCAGTTCGCCCTGAAGCTGGGGCGTGTAGCTGCGGTTGACTTCGGCTTTGGGGACGCGAATTTTGGGCACAAACCCCCAGTCGGGAGCCTTGATTACCACCTGATTGTTGACCGTGACGCAGATGCCGTAATTGATCGTGGCCAGCGCGGTTTCAGAGAGGCGTCCGGCTAGCTCTAGGCTCTCGCTTAGGGCTGCGGCCAGCAAAGGCTGGTTGATGTTATCCACAGGTGAATCATCTAAAACATAGTCATCTGGCAGCTTTTGCCATTTGATCTCGTAGGTTCCAGGCTGGAGGGCGGCGGTCATGGGCGGCTCCTGAGTTGGGCGGCGCGTATCTAGATTCTACTGGCTGAATGGCTGAACCCAATACCTTAAGTCTGGGAAGGCTAAGTCTATCTACTAGATTTTAAGTGGATAATTCTGTCACCCGAAAACTGGCTAAACTTAACCCAGCGTGCCTAAATTATTAGCAATGTTGATGGACAGTCAAATCAGCTCTACCGCAAACTCGCCAATCGCTGCTTACTTGGGACATCTTGCAGCCTATTGCCTAGCGTTTAAGCCTGCATCTCTCGCACAGCTTCAGTCTGACCTGGCGCAAACCAACTGGGACGAGCCGCAGACGGCGCTAAATTTTAATAATTTTGCGGTGATGGCTTTGATTGAAGCAGAGCAGGCAGATTCTGTTGATTTGCGAGCGATGGGGCTGGAGATGGCGCTGGATGCGCTGAGCCAAGGCGTTGAACTACAGCCGAGTCATCCGCTTTGTATTGCCCATTTAGCGCTCGTTCGCAATCTGATTGGCGAATCCGACAATGCAATTCAGACCGCTTTTCCGGCACTGCTGAGTTTAGTTCAATATGCTTACAGCACGCCAGACCACGAAGCTGAGAAATTGCCTTTGGGACTGGTTTATCTGCCGCTGACTATTGCTCGCAATCAGCAGGCAAACCAGGAGTCAATTCAGCAGATTTTGAGTGCAGAGAATGGCGCAATGCAGGCGCTGCGGCTGTTGTCTGAAGTGTTAGATCAAGCCCAGCTGGTATTTTATAACGCTAGCGGCAGGCGGTTTTTGCAGCTGGCGGCTCAGCTTTTGCCCAATTCAGTCACGGTTAATCTGAAGCTGGGAATGGCACAGCTGATGCAGCAGCAGTGGGAAGGTTTGCTCAATCTCCAGCAGGCTAGGGCATTAGCTCCGGCATTTGCGCCTGTGGTTCAGGCACTTTATTTGGCCTATCGTGAGCTTCAGCCAGCGGTGGCGGCTTACTGGCTCCAGTATGGTCGGGATTGCAGGCTGGAAACTGCTGCAACTGAGCAACTAGCTTGGCAATGGACAAGCCTGGAATCAGAGAGCCGCTTTACCTACTTGCCGTTTCAAGATCTGCTGATGGCGGTTGATCCTAGCTTAAAGAGCATTGTCACCAGCGTTTTGCTAGCCGAAGGAGATTGGTTTGAAGCTGAAATGGAATTTTGGCGGACTCAGCTTCAGCCCGGTATGACTGTGATTGACGTAGGTGCAAATGTTGGCGTTTACACCTTTAGCGCCGCTCAACAGGTGGGCAGCGAAGGGCGCGTTTTTGCAGTGGAGCCATTTTCGGGCTGTGTAAATTGCCTGCGAGAAACTCAGCGGCTCAATCAGCTTGACTGGGTTACGGTCTGCGCCGGAGCTGCGAGCGATCAGCACAGTACCGCTCGGCTGTCGCTACAGGCTTCTAGTGAGTTGAACGAAGTGGTAGTGGGTGAGAGTTCACTGGAGGATGGCGACGGCAACTATGAAGAAATCAACTGCTTTCCGCTCGACAGCTTACTTGAATCAGCAGGCATTATGCAGGTAGACTGGCTCAAAATTGACGCTGAAGGACACGAAATGCAGGTTCTGCTCGGCAGTGAAAAAATCCTCAGCCAGTTTGCCCCAGGCATTCTCTACGAAAATATTGCCGGATCAAGCGGCAGCAATACGCCTGTTGCTGAATATCTCCAAGCCAAAGGCTATCGGCTGTTTTACTATCAGCCCTATCTGCAAAATCTGGTTCCGGTCAAATCTATTGCGGCGCTTGCAGGTAATCTCAATGTGATTGCGCTGCTTGAGAGCAAAGTAGGCTAGGAATAGCTCAGTGTTGGTTACTCTGTGTCTCTCTCTTTTTGTACTTTATTTGTACCCGAATTATGTCATTTTTTCTACCTGTCCTCAAGCGCAACGGCTTTCTCAACCAGCTTCAAATCACGATCTGCAACGTGGGTTCGCGCAAGATTGATATTAAAGATGACTACGCTAGCGGAGGCTGGGATATCTTTGCTCCGAATCTAACGATCTACGGATTTGATGCTGACCTTGATGCCTGTGAAAAGGCTAACGCTGATCTGGAGCAACGCCAAATCAACTGGACAGAGAAACATATTCCACTGGCGCTGGGTAAATCAGTCGGTGAGTCTACGCTTTATGTGACTCACAATCCGATGTGTAGCTCGCTTTATCAGCCCAACGAGCCATTCATGTCACGATTTAAAGACTTGGTTGAGCTAGCTGGCTTAGATTTCACGTTAGAGATAGAAACAACGACATTAGATGCGTTCTGTAGCCAGGAGAGCGTCGAGGCAATTGACTTTTTGCAGATCGATGTTCAGGGCGCTGATCTTCAGGTTTTGGAGGGCGCATCTCAGATCCTTAAAACGGTGCTCGGTATTCAAATTGAGGTTGAATTTTCGCCACTCTATCAGGATCAGCCGCTGTTTGCTGATGTTGACTCTCACTTGCGCGCTCGTGATTTTAGTCTGTTTGATATTTATACTGCTCGTCGGGGCAGACGCCAATCGCCGCTTGTTTCAGCGGCTCATCCGGGACAGCTGCTGTGGGGAGATGCTTTTTACCTGTGCGATCTACTACAGCCGACAGAAATGGTTCATGACAAATCGCCAGCGCAGATTTTCAAACTAGCCTGTATTGCCGATGCGTTAGATTTCCCGGACTATGCCTTAGAGCTTTTAGAGCATCTGACGGCTCATTATGGCAGCGATCCGGCTTATAACTTTAGTCAAGTGATCAAATCAGCTTTAGAGCAGGCTCAGCAATAGTTGTTTGATATTCAAAAAACGTACTCTTTTACTTTGTGGCAATCATATTAAGGCTGATCAGCGTTCCCATTAGCCTAGAGCTGCTAAAGTCCTCAAACAGCTCAAATTCTGATACCGATTCAAAGCTTTGAAATCCGGCGTCGCGCAAGTACAGGGCTAGCGTGTCGGCATCAAAACCGACTTTATGTACATCGAACTCGTTGGTCTGTCCGCCGAATATGATGCTCATTAAGTAATGTCGATCTTCGGGCAGCAAATTTGGATTGAGATAAAGCCAGCAGAGCGTTTTTAAGTCTGGAACGCTGACATAAAGCTGACCTCCGGGCTGAAGCACGCGATGCCATTCAGCCAGCGTTTTGGCTAACTCATTGTCTAGCTGATAGTGAAAATGCTCTAGAACATGGCTGGCATAAATTGCTGCAATTGAGCCGTCAGCAAACTGCGCTAGGTTTACTGCATTGCAGACAAAATCGACTTCCGGGCGAGCCTCAATATCTAGAATTTTCCAATCAGGGTGAGCTTCTTGACCGCCAATATGGAGCTTGATTGGAGTGCTGTTCATTTAGCTATGCCTCAGTAGTTGACTGCGATTATCCGTCAAGATATTTCTGCCACATCTGAGTATAAGCATTTTCCATCTCGCGGGCGAACTGGCGGGTATTCCACAATGGCGCAGTTTGGCGCGATTGTAGCAGTCGGATATGAATATCGTGGCGTAGAGCTGCATCTTTGCCCAACCGGACTGCCCATTCTACATATTCTTCATCTGTCCAGGCGATCCCTTCAGTTACGCCTACGTTCATCATCATGGTATAGCTGTTGCGAGCTGCCCATTGTTGCCCGACGCGCGTTACTAGCGGGACTCCCATCCAAAGGGTTTCTAGCGTCGTAGTTGCGCCGTTGTACGGGTAGGTATCTAGAATCACGTCGGCGATACTCAAGTTGGCGCGATGGATTGGTTCATTCAGATCTCGACCTAAGAATCGCAGACGATCAGCCGCCACGCCCTCTGATTCAGCCATCTGCTCGAAAGCCTGTTGCAAAGATGCTGCATCGCCCAGCCCTTTGATCAACAAGTAGCTGTTGGGCAATTCACGCAGAACTCTCAACTGAAGCCGGATCATCTCAGGGTGACGCTTGCGACCATCTTGAGAGCTGAGGTAGATCACGGCATCGGCTGGAATACCCAGCAGATCGCGGCGCAGGGTTGGCACTCCCACTTCAAACCCATCGACTGCTAGATAGGTGTTGGGCAACCGCCAGATTTTTTCGCTGTAGTACTCTTGAGCTGATTCTGGCAGTACATAAGGATCGGCCAAATAGTAATCGACTGCTGGAATGCCGGATGCGTCAAAGCCCATCCAGGTGACTTGAACAGGAGCGGGCTTGAGTGCCATCACGTTGCAAGCTTCGGTATAGGTAATGCTGTCGAGATCTATCAGGATATCAATCTCGTCGTTTTCGCCAATGTGTTTGGCAATGCCTGCCCAAGAGCCGTCTTCAAATTTGGCTGAGCGAGTAACGGGCTTGACAAACCATTGATTGGTAAATTCAGACACATCTTTGACATGCAAGTGATAAGTATAGATATCAAAATTATCATAGTCATGATGCTTCATTAGCCAGCGTGCAATATATCCAACTGGATGCTGTTGCATATAACGTGCGATATATCCAATCTTTAGCTTGCGTTCAGTTTTGATGCCGGGTGCAATTGGCCTGGGTTTACTTTCAAATACATGCTTGGCTTGAAGTCGCAGATCAGCTTGTAGTAGAGTAGCCATCCGGTTTTGTAATGGACGATGTATAGCAGGATTGTCACTTAAATAGTAGGAGTAAAATGAGCAAAAGGTAAGTAGAGCAGTATCCAGCGGCTCGTCATGCTTATATTCATAGTCAGAAATTACCTGCGACATTAGCGTTTTTTGCTGCTCAAATAATGCTCTCACTTCATCCCAGCACGAGCCAGTTTTGAGCAAACGCACTGCCAAAAAACCAATTGCTGTCATCTGCTCTTCTGGCGTCCTACTTGCTGCTAGGCCGCGCCGCGCCGTATCGATTGCCTCTGCATATCGTCCGGCAGATTCATATAGCCCGCCCAGTGACTTGAGAGCGTCCAAATTTTCTGGCTCGTAGCGCAGACAGATTTCTACTAGATAAATGGCTAAGTCTGCGGAGAAAGCGAGGTTACGATGGCTGAAGCCAATAGCCTTTGGTAAAATAAAATTAACAGCTCTACTGTGATCCAAATCTTGGCGCAGAGCTGCTTCGGCCAAGTCTTTTGTTCTTGGATCTTCAAACTGATGCTCTAAAGCAACCAGCATAGTTTGTAGGAGTAGCGCTTTATCTAGATCAGGCCAAGCCTGAGACTTTAGCAGCGGCGTTAGCTCCAATGACTCCAAGTAGTCGCCGTTGAACAAATTGAGCTTGACTGCAAGCTGCACGAGACGCAGCAAATTATGTAGGTCGGCAGATGCTATTTCGTGAATATGCTGCCGAATTGCCCAAGCCATCTGCCAGTTCTCTTCAGATTCTTGCTGCTCAGCTGCGGTTTGCAAAATTTGGACTAACTCTGCTGTCCAGGTTTCAGCCTGCTCAGGTTCTGCCGCCGAGAGCGCCATCATCCAGGTAAACTGAGCCTCGGCTTCTAGGCCGCTGAGCAATCGCGCCAGCCCCAAATACCAGGCATGTTGAATGGTTTCGGATTCCTGCTCCATCAGCTGTTCATACAGAAAAGCGGCCTGACTGTATTCGTGCTGCTCAAGTGCAGTCTGGGCTTGCTGTTGGAGGATACTGGTAGGCTGAGACATCAACAGATTCATAGAGGGATAAGTTCAATAGTATCGGTAGATTAGCGCTTTTGTCTGTGCGAGTGGCCTAGAGCTGTCTGCAAGTTGGCTTGTATTTTTACACTTGCCCCCAACCCCCAATTCTGGGGGCTTTCAAACCATTTCTTCTTCAAAGCCCCCAGAATTGGGGGTTGGGGGCGAATCGGGATGAATTCATACCTGTCAACAGCTTCTTACATAACATAACGCTTTCACAATTCTATAGTTCCCTAACTCATCAACCTATCTCAGTGTTATCTCTTCAGAATAACAAAAAGGCTACCAGAGTCTTCTCTAGTAGCCTTTCGT
>CASBQH010000372.1 GCA_949127695.1 Synechococcales cyanobacterium PMM_0073 | reverse complement strand
GGGCTGGGGAGAGGTCGCAGGTTCGCTAGCCGCTGGAGTTGGCGGGGCTGCGGTTGGGCTAGGACTGGCTGGCTGCTCAGTCGTGGTGCCAGATTCCTGGGCGGTTTCAGGACGCTTCACCTCAGGGACGGGCAGCATAAACAGCAGAGCCGCCGCTGCCGCCAGTCCAGATAGCCCTAGCGCCGGAGCAGCGGCACGCTTGGCCAGCGGCTCGGCTGATTTAATATGCCGCTTCGAGAGCGGTGTCAGCGTCAGCCCCAGTTCAGGCAGAGTTTGGGCATCGGCAAACAGCTGATCTACTGCTTCTACGAGGTCAAATAGCTGTACGGTGGTCAGCTCAATTTCAGCCGCGCCGCTCTGAGCTGAGTCAGCTTCAGGCTGAACCGTTAGCCGATGCAGGTTTTCGCCCACCTGCTCTAGCTGCACCAGCTCAGATTGGTCACGCGAGCTGCGGCGCAGCAGCATTTGAAGCCCGCTCAAGTAGCTTTGGGCATATTGACTGACTGTGTCGGTAAGGCTTTCTAGGAAAGCTCGTCCGCCGCTGATCGGCGTTTTCTGTCCCGCCAGATAGCACTCCACGTCTGTCACCATTGTCATCAATGGCCTGCTGCTTGGGTCAGCGTCATTGCTTAAGCCCTGCAAAATTAGCCGACAGTTGGGCAGACTGTACTGGCGTTGAATCGTCGTCATTCTACATCTCCATCAAACAGACTGCTCCAGAGGCGCTGTATGCCCGCAGTGCCGGTGCAAAACAACAGCTGGCTGAGCAGCGTCAGCGCCAGATCATCTAAGGATTCGTTGGTGCTATAGGCAATCACGCCTGCCCGCTTTGGGTTCATCCGCGAGCGGAAATGCGCCCGAAACCGCTCCAGATAGCTAGAGAGCCGCAGATGGTGATCAGGCGAGAGCTGTTTCTCTAACAGCTGGTCATAGACCATCAGCAGCTGCCGAGTCAGCACCGTCAGGCGACGCGCCCGGTGGCAGATAATAATTACCAATGCCTTGGCTTCGGGTAAGCTCAGCGGACGCCGCTGGCTGTTGCGACGCAGCGGGTTAGTGGCGCGCAGTCGCCAGAGCGTCACCCGGTTTTGGATAATATCTTGTAGCCCTAGCTCTTTAACGTCGGTGAGGAACGCTTCTGAACCGCCCAGCTCCAGCGCCTCAATGGCCAGCAGCAGAAAGTCGATCTGCTGTCGAGCCCGACGCGGGCAGATGCCATCTGGCACTTTTGGATTGGGCAGCGTCTCTAGCAGCATCGGCTGAGCGGTCGGTTGACTTAATTGCATGTCCCTCACAGGAAAAATCAGCAGGAATTGTCGCAGGGTCGTGGCAGGCCAGATCGTGATCAGCCGAATGCGGCTCCATATCGTAGCACTTTCGCATAAAACTAGGTGCATGAAGCAGGCCACCAAGCCTATTCTGCCCTGAATCCAGGCTCAGGCTCATCCCAGAATGGCTAAGCTTCGACCTTGACGCCGCGCCAAAAGGCTACATAGCCGCGAATGTTGCTGGCCGCATCTTTGGGTTCAGGATAGTACCAGGCGGCATCTTTGTTGGCTTGTCCGTCCACTTCCAGGCTGTAGTAGCTGGCCAAGCCTTTCCAGGGACAGCTGCTGTGGGTGCTGCTGGGCTTGAAATACTGCTGGTTGATCGCGTCGGGCGGGAAATAGTAATTGTTTTCGACGATTTCGCACTGGTCGCTTTCGGCCAACAGAGCGCCGTTCCAGGTTGCCTTCGGCATTTGATTCTCCTTGAGATTTGAGTTTAGGGAATGAAACCAGCAATTGATTTAGCAGTAGGACAGCCCAAAATCTGGCATCGCCTATTGTTATACCCTGTGGTTCACCCTATTGTTATTTTAGGGGCTGGCGGGATTTGAATGCGCCAACTACCCCAGCGGCCACTTCTCTGCCATTCCTCTAGCCACTTCTCTGGCCAACCAATCGCCAACCAGTCGCCAACCGATCGCCAACCGATCACCAACCGACCATATCCTCATCATTTGCGAGCCTCGCGTCATGCCCCAATCTCTGCAAACTCCTGACCAAATCTGCGACCAGATCCAGTCCTTGCCAGAAATCTGGGGGAAAATCACCCAGCGGCCAGAAATCGCCAAGCTCTTGGCGCTGCATGATCCGCACAGCCAGCCAGCAGTCAAGCTCACCTTTGCCCAGCTCTATCAGCAGATTCAGCAGTTTGGAGCCGGACTGCAAGCGCTGGGCATTCAGCCCCAAGAGCGGATCGCCCAGTTTTCAGACAACAGCCCGCGCTGGATGATTGCCGATCAGGGCTTGATGAGCGCTGGAGCCGTGAATGCGGTGCGCGGCTCGCAGGCTGATCCCCAAGAGCTGGGGTTTATTTTAGAAAACAGCGACAGCGTCGGGCTGATTGCTCAAGAGCTGGCAACCGTCGAGCTGGTCAAACCCTTTCTGGCCAATCTACCTATTCGGTTTGTGGTGCTGCTGAGTGACGAACCGCCGCCAGAGTTAGAAGGAATCAAAACGCTTAACTTCCAGCAGCTGCTCGAACTTGGTGCAGGGCGTGCTCTCCAGCCCCATGCAGCCCGCCGCGACGATACCGCAACGCTGATGTATACCTCTGGCACTTCCGGCCAGCCCAAAGGCGTGATGCTCAGCCACCAGAACCTGCTCTCGCAGATCAGCGGAGCCTATCAGGTGGTCAATCTGAAACCCGGTGGGATTGTAATGAGCATTCTGCCGATTTGGCACTGCTATGAGCGCACCTTTGAATATTTTTCCTTGGCCTGCGGCTGTAGTCAGATCTACACCAACATTCGCTATGTCAAAAAAGACATCAAAGAATTTCAGCCTAACTATATGGTGGGCGTGCCACGGCTCTGGGAATCGATCTATGAGGGCATCCAAAAACAGCTGCGCGACCAGCCCGCCAAAAAACAAAAGCTCGCTAGGTTTTTCCTGGAGCAAAGCGACCGCTACATTAAAGCCCGCCGCACTGCCCAAGGGCTGGATGTAGAAAACCTGACTCCTTCTGGCTCAGAGCGCTTCAAGGCCAAGCTCCAGGCGGCCTCGCTGGCTCCGCTGCATCAGCTGGCAGACAAGCTGGTCTACCAAAAAATTCGGGCAGGCGTTGGAGGCGAAATCCGCTATCTAGTCAGCGGTGGCGGCTCAATTGCCGAGCACCTCGAAGACTTTTTTGAGATCGTTGACATCCAAATTTTGGGCGGCTATGGCCTCACCGAAACCTCGCCGATTACGCATGTGCGCCGCCCTGATCGGAACATTCGCGGCGGCGACGGTCAGCCCTTGCGGCAGACCGAAACCAAAATCGTCAATCCCGAAACGCAGCAGTCTGTCCCTGCTGGTCAGCAGGGGCTAGTAATGATTCGCGGGTCGCAGGTGATGCAGGGCTACTACAAAAATCCGGAAGCCACCCGCAAAGCCATCACGCCGGACGGCTGGTTTGACACAGGCGACTTGGGCTGGGTGTCGGCGCAAGATGACCTGGTGATTACCGGACGCGCCAAAGATACGATTGTGCTGAGCAACGGCGAAAACATTGAACCCCAGCCGATTGAAGATGCCTGCCTCCGCAGCCCCTATGTCGATCAAATTATGCTGGTGGGGCAAGACCAAAAGGCAATTGGGGCGCTGATTGTGCCCAACGCCGAAGCGCTGCAAAGCTGGGCAGCCAGCCAGAAGCTCTACCTGCGGCTGCCCCACGACGCTCAGGCAGCTCCGGCTGGGACTCGGGAAGTGAAGCTAGAAGATAAGCCCGTGCAAGACTTGCTGCGGCAAGAGCTGAACCGCGAGGTGAAAAACCG
>CASBQH010000371.1 GCA_949127695.1 Synechococcales cyanobacterium PMM_0073 | reverse complement strand
GCATAGCGGTTCCAGCCTGCGTCAAATCTAGCTCGGAATCAGCTGAAAAAAGGCTTCAAAGTCGCGCAGCGCCTCTCCATAGTTGCGGACAGCTTTGGCAGAGTCGCGGGCTTGAGCCGCCTCGTCGATGGCAATCAGATGCTCAAAGACCTCTTTGGCGGCAGTCTGAGCAGCTGGCTGCGCTTTGGGTTCTAGGCTCCGCGCCAGTCGCGCCATGCGTACCCGCAGCTCTCCCAGCGGGCCGTGGATGAAAGATCCTACGTCGTTCCACTGCTCGGCTGTAATCAGCGGCGAGAGTTCTTCCATTCGGTCACGCAGGGTCTGAATATCGGTGCTGTAGCGCTGAATTTGCTCCAGCTGAGCCGTGCTGTAAACCGGGCCTTTGGCCACAGGCGGACTGCCGCAGCTGACCAAAACGGTTGCCAGAATCACCAGAACGAATGCCAGAATCGAACGATAGCGTGCCATGTCTAGTTTATGTCTCACCAAATTGCTCAGCGTTTGCTTTACTTTGACCTTATCAGCAAGCTGCACTGGGTGACAGCATCAGCGGTGATTTTGCGCCTGATTTTTGCGCTTAATTTTTAGGGCTGAGCAGGCTGAGGTTCGGCGGGTAAAGCTGGCGAAGCTGGCGCGGCTTCGGGGACAGCGGGCGGCTGGGCAGCAGGTGGCTCAGGCGTAGTGATCGCATCCGGCTGAGTCGCTGGCAGGGCGGTGCCCTCAGTGGGTCTGGTCGTAATGCCGCCGATCCGGTTGGGTGGCCAAAACCGAAAGGCGGCGCGACCAATCAGATTCTCGCGCGGGACTGGCCCCCAAAAATGGCCATCACAGCTGTTGTTGCGGTTATCGCCAAACACCAGGTAAGAGTTGGGAGGCACAACGCTCTCCGGCAGCTCGTAGTCAGGCTTCTCGGCAATATAGCTCTCTTGCAAAGGCTGACCGTTAATCAGCACCGTACCGCTCTTCACCTCAACTTTGTCGCCCGGTAGCCCCACCACGCGCTTAATAAAGGCATCTTTAATCCTAACGTTGGCATTCTGCACGCCCAGGCAATATTTGGCAGCCGCATCCGGCGGCATAAACACCACAATATCGCCGCGCTCTGGATCGTTAAACCGATAGCTCACTTTTTCGACAATCAGCCGATCGTTAATTTGCAGCGTCGGCACCATCGACTCTGAGGGAATGTAGCGCGCTTCGGCCACAAACTGCCGAATTCCCAGCGCCAGCACCAGACTAAGGCCAATCGTTTTGACAATCTCTTTCCAGCCTTCCTCTGGCTCTGGCTGCGGCTTGCCGGTTGGCTTAGCGGCGCGAGAGGATTTAACAGGCTGCTTTTCTGAAGAAAAATCTGGGTCTGAATTCGTAGGCATGGGTTCGGGCGAATTTCCCCTAGTTCGGGCAATGTTGGGATGAGCGATCTGGCTTAGACTTTAATGAATTCTACCTGCTGATCTGCGAACTTCAACCGTTCGCCAATGCTCAGCTTAAATTAGCGCTCACCTGAGCCTGCCAGAGCCTGATTGTAACGTTTCCGGTTTTTAAGCTGCTATCGTCATCACAACTCCGACCTTGCCGATCCGCCAATCCAGAGTCCTGCGGCTCAACGGCGAGTTTCGGGTTGGGGATGTACAGCTCCGGGGCGATCAAATGATCCAGGTTGCTCCAGAGATCTCTGAGGCTGAGGCTGACCAAGAAATTGACGCGACTGGCCTGACTTTGTTGCCGGAGTGATTGACCCGCAGGTGCATTTCCGCGAGCCGGGATGGGACAGCATGAGCTTCACCCATGCCTAACTCTGCTTAATCCCGGCTCACAATCCCAGACCACTGCACTTTTTTCTGCTTTTCGCGGCGGTAAGAGAAGAACCAATCTGGGTTTTGGTAAGTGCAATAGGGCGCAATTGCAATCTGATCCGGCTCAAAGCCGAGCTGCGCCAGCTGAAGCAGATTCACCTTTGGCACATCCAGCCGCAGTCGTCCGGGCTGCGAGTCGGGCAAAACAGGCGAGTCGGGCATCTGAAGCAGCCGTTGGCAGAATTCGCTCAGCTCTGGACTGGCGGCGGCTTCAGACAACTCAGCAAATTCTGGCTGATCCGCGAATAGCGTCGCGCCCACCTGAGCGGCCACCGGTTCAGAAACCTGATATTGATCCCCGGCAATCGCGGGACCCATCGCCACGCGCAAATCCGCGATCTGGCCGCCCTGGGCTTGTAATTGCGCGACTGCCACCGGCAGAATTTTGGCCGCCGTGCCGCGCCACCCGGCATGAACGGCTGCCGTTTGGCCAGTTGCCAGATCGCCAATCAAAATCGGCGTACAGTCGGCAGAGCAAACCCAGATCGCCTGAGCCGCCGCCGTTGAAACCAAGCCATCTGCTTCGGCCAAGCTCATGGCAAGTTGATCTGCCACGACCGGACTCAAATCAGCCGCAGGCATCACCCGATTGCCATGCACCTGCTTCAGTCGATAGACCGCAGGCAGTTGTGCATATGGCAGCAGCGACACCAGTTCTTCAGGCGGGCGTGACCAGAACTGGTTTGTAAAAAAGCCATGCGCCCAGTCCTTGAGCAGATCGCAGGTGAGGTAGGCGTTGCTCTGCGCTTCAGGGGGTTGCCAGTGCCAGGTTTGCATGAGTCAGGTTTGCGTGAGTCAGGTTTGCATGAGTTATGAAAGCGCTATGGCTTGACTTTTACAGGGTAATGCAGAAGCCAATTCTAGGGCTGTGCCTGCTGGATCAGCTGAATAATCTCGGCATTGCCCTGCTGCTGCGCCGCCGTCAGCAAATTATGCCCGTTGTTGGGCTTCACGGTTGCTCCGGCCTGGAGCAATAGCTTGACTGCTGTGGCATTGTTGGCCTGAATCGCAAACTCCAAAGGCGTTATGCCTGAGGCGGCCTGATTCGGATCCGCGCCCCGCTCCAGCAAAAGCTGCACAATCGGCGTCTGGTCGGCTGCTAGCGCCTCAATCAAAGGTCGATAGCCTTCATCTGCTGCAATATCAACGTTGGCACCTCGCTCTAGCAAGAGTTGCACAATTTCTGTATAGCCCAGCGTTGCGGCACTGGTGAGCGCATAGCCGCTGTAAAGATCGCCAGCATTAGGGTTAGCACCTTGCTCCAGCGCTACCCTCACATCTCCCAATCGGCCTGTGGCCACGGCATCTAACAGCGCTTGGTCGGCGCTCGTGACCTGCGCCAAGTTCCTTGAGAAAGCTGGTGATTCGGCAGAATAACTCTGATGCTCCCAGGCCACGAGACAGGCTGTGAGCAGTAGGGAGAGGCTGAGCCGATGCAGTAAAGGATTCACAGGAAAACGCATAAGACAAGCAAACTGGACAGGGCTAGCTTCTTCAGTTCACCGCAAAAACTTCGATTTGTGCAGTCGGTTCATCAAAACTTTAACTAGCCGATTGGGTGAATCTCTGGATAGCTCGTCGGCCTATTAATTTGTTAATGATGATGTAAAAACGAGAACCGATAGAAACAACTAGAATGATTTGGAGCTGACCAGCCTTTGGGCAGAATGTGATATTTTTATGGGCGTTGTGCTTGCACAGTTTTTTGTCGCGCCAGATCTCGTATCAGATTTCGCGTCAGATCTAAAGCTCTCTGAATCTCCGTCCCGATGCAGGAATGACATTGAATAATTTATTTCCTAATAGTCTATCTCCTAAAAACCGTCTCCGCCTGCCTCACCTGCTCTGGCTGGGCGGATTTTGGTTGAGCGCCCTGCCTGCATTGGCTCAGGCTCCCTCAGCAGTCCCTAGCGCCGAAGATTTGCTGGCTCCGGCTGCGCCCGTTGCCCCAGCTGAAATCGCTCCGGCTGCATCTACGCCACCGCCGCCCCTAGCTCCGGCTCCCACAGAACAGCCGGAAGCGGCGAAGTCGGCAGATCTAGAGCTATCCAGTCCCGGCGGCTCGGCTGGCGCGAATCCGGCGCTGGTTAGCCCCAATTTGGCTGAGCAAGCGCAGTCTAGCTTTGGCCAGAGTTCCAATCGCTTCCTGGACTCGACGCCCTATTCGCTGGGCGCAACCGATAATCCCAGCGTCGTGCTGTCTGAGCGCTCTACAGGCTGCCAGACGGTCGTTCAGCCCGGTCAAGCCGCGCCCAGCAGCATCTGCGGCAGTGGCAATGGCGCGAGCTGGGGCACGGCAGCTTACGGCAACAGCGGCAACAACGGCGGCGAGATGAGTCTGGGCGTGGTCTACGGCGGGCGCGTCACGCCTTCTGGCAAAGATTTTTATAACTTGACGGTTCGGCCACTCGCCAAGATCAGCAGCGCCGCCGTCAACTTTCTGTTTCCGCTCTCGCTCCCAGCCGCAATCACCTCGGCCTTTGGCTGGCGGGTGCATCCGGTGATGGGCGAAAGTCGGTTTCACACGGGCACAGACTTGGGTGCGCCTGAGGGAACCCCGATTTTGGCAGCCTTTGCCGGAAAGGTGGCGGTGGCTGACTTTATGGGTGGCTACGGGTTGGCAGTCGTGCTTCAGCACCAAAACGGCACCGAAGAAACGCTCTATGCCCATATGTCTGAAATTTTCGTCAAGCCGGGAGAAACGGTGAAGCAGGGCGATGTGATTGGCCGCGTTGGCAGCACGGGTCTCTCGACAGGGCCACACCTACATTTTGAGTTTCGCAAGCAGACCCCCAGTGGCTGGGTGGTGATGGATGCAGGCGGCGCAATTGACTCAGCTCTAAATCAATTCGTCAGCGCCCTCAAGCTGGGCATCCCCTATCCGCCGCAGCTGGCGCTGATTCGTTCGGCTAGCTTCACCAAAGCACTGGAGATGGCAGAAGCTAAGCCAGCAAAGGATACAGAACCAGAGATTAGCTCAGTTCCAGCAGAGAGCCAAAATTAGGCTGACTTACTTGGTAGGATTGAGGCAAAGCGCTCAACGATTAATCTGCTATGACCGCCACTACGCTCGCCAGCTGGATTCTGGGTCCTCTGTTGGGGATGATGATTTTCCTGTTCATCTTTCGGATTGTGCTCACCTGGTATCCCCAGGCGGACGGCAGCAAGTTTCCGTTTAGCCTGGTTGTGCTGCCGACGGAGCCGTTTTTAGTCCCAATTCGCAAGCTGGTGCCGCCATTTGGGGGCGTAGATATCACCCCGATTATCTGGGTCGGCATCTTCAGCTTTCTGCGCGAGATTTTGCTGGGGCAGCAGGGCTTGCTGACGATGATGAACTATACGCCTTAGCGCGTTAGCTTGGTCAAAGCCCTCTGCCAGATTGGCTTGGGGGCTGGTGCTTCAGGAATGACTGCTACGGGTGTCTCTTCGCCCAGATAGCGGTAATGCTCCCAGATTTCCCAGTAGGGGCATCCCGGCTGAATCCGAAAGCCAGCCCAATGCAGGTATTGCAGCGGCTGATTATGGCTGGGGTCAACCAAAATATTGCCCTCGCGCCGAAACTGCGGACTGCCTGCCCAGTTGCCCGGAGCGCCTTCGGGTCGCCGCACCAAGTTGAGCCGCTTAGGGATGCGCTTCAGCACCATATAGTTGATAATCGGCTGATCCGAGGTTTTCTGGGAGAAGTCAAAATATTCGGGATGAGCCGCGCATTCGCTAAACACCTCGTACAGATCGGCTTCGGAAATTAGCCCTTTGTTTGCGCCCCAAAAGCCGCAGTTAAAAATCTCCTGACAGTCGGCCTCGCTGAATACGCCCGCCTTGATCACCGCTGGGCTAAACACGTTGCCGATGCCGCCCGCGTGCTGGTAGTCGGCGCAGATAAAGTCATAGTCGCTGAGATAGTCGAGCGTTTGGATAATCGGCTCAAACACCACAATGTCGGTGTCGATATACAGAAACTGATCAAACTCACCGAACCAGCAAGCCTGCTTACGAAACTGATTGGGGCGGGCAAAAAACTGTTCGCCAAAGCTCTGCTGCAAGCGGCAGGACAGCCGCTCAATGAACTCCAGATCGGCATAAACCGTCACGCCATAGGGCGCTAAAGCCGCTGCGACGGCCTGGTATGAGTCGTCATAGGGAATCAAAACGACAGGCGTTTCAGGATCATAAGCCCGAATGCTCTTGAGCAAGGCCAGCGCTTGGTCAGTGACGCGATCGTTGGCTGTAATATAAATTCCGCGCATGGAGTTCTCCTGTGATTTGGGTGTTAGCGGGACAAATTTAGCTGGGCTAGCTTTTTAACCAGCCGCTGCCTAAAGCTGGGCAGAGCGTTGTACGGCTGGCGTGATCCGCTCAAAACGGGGCGCGGCTGGTTCAGATAGCGGTAGTGCAGGAACAGATCGCGGTAGGGAAAGTCGATATTTTCGCCCGCGCAGAGGCGGCTAAACAGCTGGCTGGAGAGGCCGATATAGTGCAGATAGTTGAGGCGTTTGTTCTGGTCGTAAAGCAAAGCGTCGCGCTGCTCAAAATGCGGCGAGGTGACAGAATTGCCGGTGCGCTGTGACTCTGGCAGTGAATGCGCCAGATTGAGGCTAGATAGCCCCGACTTCATCACCATGTAGTTGAGAATCGTCTGATCGGGAGCCATTGGGTAGAGCAGTTCCGCCTCGCCGTTTTGCAGCGCGGCTAGCAGCTTGGCTCTGGCCTCAGCGTCAAATAAGCCGCGCTTGGCAGCATAGAAACCAGAGCAGAAAATTTCGGTGGCGATCCGGCTGGAGGCAAACACTCGATTGAGCTTGGCCGAGTTCAGGTCATAAACATGACTCGGATCTTTATGCTGAAAGTCGTAAACGACCCAATCATGCTGGTCGAGTTGGGCGAAGATGTCATCGACTGAATCCAGCAGCAGCGTATCCGCATCCATATACAGAAACCGCTCAAACGGCGCATCAAAGGCGCAAAAACGGCGATGTGTGCCAATGCGGTGATAGTAATTGGGGTCGGCATTGCCCCAGCGCTGACGAGCTGTGGGATGGGCGTCCCAGACTTGGCGGGCAAACTGATCCCAGCGCCCCATTGATTCAGCGTCGCTGTAAAGCTGAACTTGGGGGCGCTGCTGAATCGCCTCAGCGATCCGCTCAATCTGCTGATCATAGGGATAGATGCAGACTGGCATTGACTGGCCATAGCGGCTTTCAATGCTGTTGAGCAGGGCAATCAGCTGATCGTAAACACGGTCATTTGCAAGCGTGCAGATTCCGTTCATGGGTGGCGCTAATAAACCGTCAGGCTTCAAGAGTTCTCGACAAATTCAGACAGCCAGTTGAGCAGATTCAGCTTGTGCAGAATAATCTGCCGCGCCTCGGCAATTGCATCTTTGGCGGCATACCAGGCATCAGGCGTAGCGGTAATTTCTCGAATATGGGCAACTCCAGCTTCGTCTAGGCTGGGCAGTCGCAAAAAGCTCCCCGGCGGCAGCAGCCGATCCGCTGCCGATCCGCCGTAATAGATCGGCAGACACCAGGAAAGCAGCGCATCCCAGAGCTTCTCGCTGACATACCAATCGTTGTCGGCATAGTTTTCAATCGCTAGGTTGTAATGGTAGGGAGCCATGCCGTGCCACTTGTTATCCAGTTCCCCAATGGCCTGTACCGCAGGCGGCAGTCCGCGTCCGTAAACATCTAGCGTGAGCGGTTCATCCTTCAGCCGCTGCAAAAAAGCCAGCCGCTGTCGATGGTTTTCGGTGCGGTTAATTCCAGAGGTAATCCAGCTGCAAGGCTTGGTTTTACGAGGCACAGAGCCTTGCTCTAGCTCCTCAAACGAGTTGGAGATATACCAGATTGCCGGCATATAGTCGGGGACGGGCGCAGCGTCATCGGGGCCAGAAACATAGCTACAGAAAGGCTGAGCGGCCTGGTAGTTGCGCTGGTTGGTGGGCTGAACTTCAGGCAGAGGCGGTTCGCGCAGCAGGTAAATGGCTCGGTTTTGCGGTACGCCTCGCAGTTCAGCAGCGGTTGGTGTAATTGGCTGAGCCTCTGTCCGCTTGCCCAGCAGCTGCTCCCATTTCGACTGCGGCAGACGGCGCTTAAAATCATACTGGTACATCAGCAGCCAGTCGGGATTGGGGGCGTTTTTGAGCAGTTGAATATTTTTCCAAACGCCAAACGGTTCGGGGGTCTGTTTCCAGAGCCAGTCTGCCTGCGAAAGCCCGCTATAGGACGAGATCATCCCAATCACTGTTTTGCTCATTTTTGATCGCTCTAGGGGCGGCACAGCCTAAAAGATTCATCTGTAGAATGCCCGCAATTGCCCGATCTCTCCCGGCCAAAGCGCCTGCATCGTGGTACAACCTGTAGAGGTAAAACTTGCAACGTTCTATAGGCTTGGGTTAGACCATGACCCCATCTGAAATTACTGCCTCGCTGACGGCTCTGTTTAAAGATGCTGTGCAGGTGAGCGAACCAGAGTCCTGGCAAGTCGAGGGTGAGGCATTCCGGCTGCTGGTGCTGCTCTCGGAGGATGCCTCCTGGCTGCGGGCGTTGGTGACAATTGCGCCCGCTCAGGAGGCCGCGCCCTTTTTTCAGCAGCTCTTAGAAGCCAACTTCGACGAAACCCAAGAGCTGCGCTATGCGCTGTTTCAAGGCTTGCTTTGGGGCGTGTTTCAACATTCTGCCGCCAGCCTGGAAGCCGAGGATTTCCGGCAGGCGATCTTGCGCTTAATCGAGCTGCATCAGCGCGGCTTGACTGACTCGTTTAATCAGCTAGCCGAAACCCAGATTCGCCAGATTGTGCAGGCGGCTAAGCTACAAGGCCAGACGCTGGAGACGACGATGCAGACGCTAGAGCGATTCTACGAAGAAGGCGTGATGGGCGATCTCAATTCGGGTTCGCAGTCTCGCAGCGAGGTCTTGGCGGCATGGCGCTATCAGCTAGAGCGGCTGTGGAATGAAACTGAGGCGGGCGGCAAGTCAGAGTCGGCTTGAGCGGGAATGGAGTAGGATAAAATCACGGTATTCAAATTACAAGTATTCAAATCACAGTATCCTGCTGCTTGGCCTATGCGCTCACCCTTTCCGGGCATGGATCCCTATTTGGAAAATTCCGAGCTTTGGTCGGCAGTCCATAACCGACTGATTGTGGCGATCGCCGATGATTTGGTCGAGCATCTGAGCCAGCAATATCGGGTGGAGATTGAGAAGCGAACTTACTTGAGCAGTGATGACGAAAGCCTGCTGGTGGGGATTACGGATGTCGCGGTAGTCACTTCTAGAGCCACAGCGTCTGCCACGCTGACGCTGCCCGTACAGCCGCAGAAGGTGACAGTCCCGCTTGCTGAGGAGGTAAACGAGCGGTATTTAGAAATCCGAGAAGTGGCGACTGGCACGGTTGTGACTGTGATTGAACTGCTGTCTCCCAAAAACAAGCGCTCAGGGGAAGGGCGACTTGCCTATGAGCGGAAGCGGAATCAAGTTTTGGCCAGCGCCACGCATCTGGTCGAAATTGATTTACTGCGGGGCGGCAAGCCATTTCCAATTCAGGCTGAATATTTGGGAGACTATCGGATTTTGGTTTGTCGGGGTGATCAGCGACCACTGGCTGATCTCTATGCCTTTGATTTGCAGCAGCCCCTTCCGTCTATCTACATCCCGCTGCTCTCTGGCGAGCCGGAGCCGCTGCTAAACTTACAAAAGCTGCTGAATTATCTATACGAGCGGGGACGCTACCATTTGGCCATCGACTACAGACAGCCGTCGCCCTTGCCGCCGCTCTCTAAGGAAAATGCTGCTTGGGCGAAGGCGCTGCTGGCTTAAATTTTCAATGCTTCAAGTAAAAGAATGGGAGATTACAGCGCAGGACTATCAACAGGGTTTTTCAGGGCTTTTGCGTAAAAGGCGGCGACGGAGACGTAATGACCTATACTTTGACCTGAAATGGGTGAGTTGGTCGCTGCTTACCTTGAGCTGAGCCTATGCGTCTGTCTGTTCCGCCTCTGCTAACGATCACGATCACGGCCTTGTCGCTGCTGCAACCT